>CAYSZJ010000134.1:0-11446 GCA_964435435.1 uncultured archaeon | reverse complement strand
TCAGTATACCAAGCAGAAAAATCTTCTTCCTTTGAAACTGTTATACCCGTTATTGGAGCTTCTTTCTTCTTTTTTGCCATCAAAAATCATTAAAAATAATATTTTAAAGATTAAATATTTTATTAGATAGAGACATAAAGCATTTAAACCATTATATTTCATCGGGAAGTAATTCTGCGTTAGTAATTACTAAACCCGGTCTGATAACAACTTTATATTTTTTAGATTCTAAAAAGTTTTTTATTTCCTTTCCAATCTTTTCTAATTTATCAATACTTTCATTATTAAAAATAGAATACACAATTATTGATTTTGCAGAATCCATTTCTGCTCTATTTATCTCATTTGCATGTTTAATTGATATATGATCTGCACCTGTGATTTCAGCAATTTTCCTAATCTCTTGTTCTAAAGAGCCAAAAGTAAAAAATTCTCTATTTTTGCTCGCGATCTTCTCTGCTAAAATTTTTTCTAAGTTCTCTCTCGAATTCTTATCATAAAAAGCAGTTAATTCTTGAGTACAGATATTTTTATACTTCCCAGAAATTAATTCTTCCTTCTGGTTAACAAACTCTATTAACTTACTATAATATTCTTGGTCAATTTTTTTAAAGTTCTCAATATTTCTTACTAAATCCGCTAACTTATTAATTAAATCATAGTAGAATTTTAAAGTAGATTTAATATTTAATTTATCCTTCATTTCTTTTATTTCTGGATAATACTTTTTAAGAATGAGATTTATATTTTTGTTGCATTCAGCGCAAATCTTAGCGATTTCATTAATATTTTTAACAGATTTCCTGTTAAGTTGATTAAGTAAAGAGCTATCTAAAACAACTAAATTTTCAAATATCTCGTTAATCTTATTATGGTATTTTTTTTCGATATAGCTCATTTCTTATAAACATGATAAAATTTATCCTATATAATATTTTTTTTCCAAATTTCTCTGAGAAAAAGCTAATTATCCGTGTATAATTGAATAAAAATTTTGTATTTGATTATTTAAATACTAAAGAAAGAATATTTTTACTGCTGTCATAACAGCTCCACTTATTATAGGAATTGTAAAATTGTCATTTATACCTATTGGTAATAACTCAATTAATACCGCAGCAATTCCACCGGATATAAGCAAGATTAATGGAATATCTAATGTAAAAAAAAACATATATCCAAAAATAATAACAGATCCAACATTAGCAAGAGCACCCTCAAGAGTTTTTTCAAATAATTTATGGTGTCCATATGCTAATCCAAATATTTTAGCAAACATGTCACCAAAAACAAGAAAAATTAAGGCAATAATCGCAATTTCAATTTCAAAAAAAAGTATTGTTAAAAATGTAGAGATCAAAAAAATTGTCATTGACGAGAATTTTTTCTCTTCACCTTTTCTAAAAATTGCAGTAGTTTTCTCTGTTAATAATATATTGGCTCGTTTATGGAGAAATCTAAAGATATCCAGACCAATAAAGCATAAACATACAATACCTATAACAAAAAGACCAAGTTGAACATTAATAAAATAAAATATAAGAAACAAAAGAGAAACTGGTCTTATAGCGACTCTCCACCAGCTAGCCAGAAAAGCCTCATCAGTTATCACTAATTTTTTTTCCGTTATTACTTTATACATCCCAATAGAAGCAATATGAATAAGAATTATCACAAAAAAAAGATTAAAACCACTTGTAGGGTATAGTATAAACACTGAAAATCCCAATAAGGGAAATAAAACCATTGGTAATAAACTACCTGCTTTAGAAATGTACGTAAATATTGCTACAAGTATTAATAAAAATATCAATACATAAAATAATTGAAACCCAACAGTAAGATAATTCACAAGATAAAAAAGTAGTATTCCAGTTGCAGTTGCATTTCCTTGGCCACCGCGAAATCGTAAATAAAAGGGAAAAACATGCCCAACTATTGCTGTTAATCCACTAATTTGCATGAAAATAAAATTTGCTCCCAAATAATAAGCAATCAAGATAGCTAGTAAACCCTTCAATGTATCATACAAAGCTGTAGGAATACCATACGTAAGTCCTAAAACTTTAAATGCATTAGACGTTCCAGGATTACGGGTACCCTCTTCTCTTACATCTATACCTTTTAATTTTCCAAAAAAATAAGCAGGTAAAATTGAACCAAGTACATAACCGATTATAATACTTAGAATGCCAATTAAAATGTCAATTACATCCAAACTTTTTCACTTTGAAAGATACTAATCTATACTTTATTTGTAATAATTTAAATATTTCCAATAGAGTATAATTTAAAAAAAATTAGAAGAAAATTGCTTCAAATATGAATATACCGTATTTTCAACTTTGATTAAAGGAATAGAAAAAAAAGTGATAAAAAAAAGTTTGTTCTAATCGTTCGAACTTTGGAAAGTTTTATTTACTTCCATCAAATTAATGAAGTTTATTCTTAATTTGCTTCGATCTGCTTCTTAATGTCACTTCAGTGACTTTAGCTACTTCTGAGACTTCTGCTTGTGTTTTTCTATAATTTCCAGCTTTGGCAGCCATATAAATGACACTTGCAGCTAACCCTTTTGGATCTTTACCTGTGCGCAATAATCCATTTTTAGAAGCTTCTGCTAACATATTAATAGCCCTCTTTTGAACCTCCATTGGTAGACTTAAATCATTACCGAATCTAAACACTAATTGTTCAGCAGTAATCGGCTTATACTTCAAATTTAGCTCTGGGAGCACTTCCTTAACAACCATGCCCAAAGAGCGGTGTACAGTCCTTCTTGGAGTCATAGAAGCATCACAAACCTCTTCGAGTAATCGTGGAAATTCATGTACTCTAATAGCTGCATAAAGTGAAGCAGCAATAAAACCATCAATTGACCTTCCCATTGTGAGTTTTTTCCTTGCTACGACTGAATATATCTTCCATGCTGTTTCTTTTATATATTCGGGTGTGTTAAGCTTAGAAGTAAGCATCTTTAATTTTGGCTTTGCTTCCCAGAAATTTCGCTCAATACTTGAAATTAATGAATTTTGAATCTTAGATAGTCGTGAAAATAGAGTTTTTCCACTTGCATTAATAAGCCTCCCCTTCGAATCGATTTTAGAGTTCGGGAGCATTGTCCTGGGTCCAAATTCACGCCATCTTGGTTCAGTTCTGCGTCGTTTGTTGACTTCCTCAATGGTATATGCTCTACGCTCATTTCCTACGAGATTTCGCCCGTAAGTCATACCACAATTAATACAAATTAGGTCTCCGTCCTTAGACTCAACACAAGGATTATCGCAACATTGAGCATCTGAATTGCAGCTAACTTCCTCTACTGGAGTCTTCGTGGATCGTAGGCGATCTTTATAGCTCATTTTATTCACTTTTAAATTTTTTTTGGATGATGTGTTGATAGTTATGTGATCTTTTTGCCACATTTATTTTTTTTTTCCAATAATATCGAGATCTTTTTTGTTGATAAATCTTTATATTATAAAAAAAAAGTTTGATCTTCTTTTAATAGTGATTAAAAAGTCAACCATATATATAAAAACTTTATTATACAAACTTGTTATATGTTGCCGTACACATTAAATTAGGGGAAATTGGTGGGATTTATATTTTATAAACATGTAATAACAATCATTCCTATTTTAGATAATAAAAGAAATTTAATGGTATAGACACATGAATCGTTCCATATAATATAAGAATATTTGATTATAATAACCTGTAAAATAAAAATCAGCGGCATGTCCGGCTAAAGGCATCCACAAAATAGCACATTCATCATTTCCTTTAGCAAGATAAGTATTTCTTATATTTTCAGATATACTGAAATAATTGAGGATGTCATGAGTGCCTTGAAAGATGAGACAAGGTGGGCTACTTTTCTCGATGAGTTTTTCGGGATTCTTAAATTCATCACTTCCACTGATTCCAAAGAAAACCATTTGACCATTTGCAGGGTAAAATGGTATTAAACCTTTTATATTCATGTTTTCATTGAATATATTACTATAATTCCCACTTGCGATAGCTAAAGCTACAGCACATGTAAGATGACCCCCTGCAGACCCTCCACTTATGAATACAGAATTTAAATTAGCTCCATATCCATCTGCATGATCAGCAAGATAATTAGTGAATATACCAATATGTCGCATCATATCATCAATATTAAAATTCCCTTTGTTATAATCAGGAGTCAGCGAGTCTAATTCAAATAATGGATTTCTATCGATACCATATTGAATATCAAATACTACATATCCTTGACTTGCGAAATATTTATTCATCTGCAGCATATTCATCATTCCTTTGTCACCTGAAACCCAACTACCTCCATGGATTCTAATTATTGTTGAATTTTCCCCTGGGAGTTTTTTCCTTCTAATTAATGGCATATAAGCATCAAAATAAAGTCTTATTCCCTCATCCTCATAGAATAGAATATTCTTTTCAATTTCACAGTTTTTAGATTCTGGACCTAAATAATAACCCGTAAGTGTAAAAGGGGTTTTTAAAAAAAATTGATTTGCTTCAGATGGTATTTTAACTTGCCAATCGCTACCAAATGCATTAGAAAACACATTTTCAGCATTATGTACGCTAGAATTAGATAAAAATAACGGCATCAACAACCAACCAGATACAAAAACGCCAATAATAGCTGTTCTGTAGAATTTTTTTGTAGTTCTTTTGTATTTTTTTAGTTTTAAGAGCAAAATTGTATTAGCTAAAAAAATAATTGAAAAAAAGACACCAAATTGAGAAGAAATTATAGCAATAAAGACAGTGATTACTTCAAATGAACCAAATACACTTACAATAGCAAATAAAATGCCTATGATAAAAGTAATTCGGGATATAATTGTTAACATTTTACTTAGTGTTTTTTTAACTTGTAAGAATCTTATTCTCTTTATTTTTCTGAATGAATGTTTGAGGTGTTCTAAATCATTATTATAAAGGAGTTTAATATTAAATAAAGCAAAAGAAACTCCATAGATTAAAATTCCAAAATAACTGAAGTAGATCATGGTATAAGCTCCAAAATTATCAATAAAACTATTCGAATATGTTGAAGAAAGGAGTAAGTTTCCTAACATTATGCATAATATAGCAATAATGATAAGAATCAAAAACCCATAACTGATTAAATTCATCTTAGTTCTTAGTACATCCCTCTTATGGAAGTTAAAATATACAAATAAAAGATTTTCAAACAAGGTTATAGTTAAAATTACTCCAATAAAATCCCATAATACTGAATAAGAAGGTTGTAATATATAGAATATACCGAATACTAAACATAATGAATCTAGGATAATAGTTAAGGAGCTAATTATTTTGTTATTCCTTAAATTTATTGATTCTTTCTTATTATTCAATTTCTTTAATAAATTTAGCTAAATGACTTACCCTATAATGTTAATAATACGGGGAGTAGCTAACGGTTTAATATATTCTTATAAATTTTAATTCCTATCTGAACAAGGTCTTAAGCTTTATATAATAATGAAAATCTTCATATAAAAATTTACAGAAAAAGATAAATTTTTATAGTGGAAGTAAAAAAACATTGAAAATGTTTAAAAATTTAATACTCTGAATTTTTTAATAATGGAATTACTTGAGGTCCATTAGCTAGGATTAATATATTTGCATTAGATCCATGCTTTTTTAAAGATACTTGAATAGCATCTTCAACTGATTTTGCATGTTTTAGTCCTATATTTCCTATTTCATTTTCATTTAGTTTAGATACGATAAAAATCTCTGCTTTCATTAGAATCCGGGCTAAAATTTGGATTTCCCATTGATCAGGGACTACAATCTCTCTATTTAATATTTTTTTGTAGATTTCATTTGGTTGCATTCCAGAAAAAATTAACTCTTTAAACTTATCTTGCCCAATACCAATACTCTCAGCACATTCGTTTACAGAAATAATAGTTCCATTATATTTGACAGCAATTTCACCGATAGCCATACTTTTAACTGCTTGGTATAAATTTAGATCTAAAGGATATCCCCCATTTCCACATATAACGATATCATAAGGTTGCGATATTTCTCTGAAGATGTGTCTTATTTGATAATCTACTAGTCTTTCATGGACTCTCTCAAAATCACCCGATGCTATTTGAACAATTTCATGTTTTTCATTTATACAAACATTAATTAGAAAATCTACACCTACCAATTTAGCTATTTCTATTGCGTTTTTATGCATAGGGTTTTCTTTATAAATTCCAAAACGAGCATACGGAGATGCGATATTTTCAGCTGAATGATTAGCTTGAATAGTTTCTGCCCCAGAAATACCGGGGACTATTGCTTTTCTACCACCTGCGAAGCCAAAAAAGAAATGGGGCTCTACATAACCAGTTAAAATTTTTAGATCTGATTCATGATAATGTTTATTAATAAAAATTGGAGTGTTGTTAGATGAAAATCCCAAATTCTTCATTGAATCGTTATCTGTGGCTATATGATCAATTGTTTTTATTCTCTTTTTTAAATTTTCACCTAAAATACGTTCAATTTCATCTTCACGAGAACGACGGTGCAGTCCTGTGGCAATTAAAATGTTAATTTGATTATCCTTAATTCCATATGAGTTTAATTCCTCAATTAGAGCTTCAAGAATAAAATGTGAAGGGATAGGTCTCGTTGCATCACTAACAACAACACACACAGTCTTTATATTTATCTTTTTTTGGATAATTTCTTGAAGAGGAGGGCATCCAATTGGATTATTTATGGATTCCTTTATTTCTTTCTTGGGATTTTTGATAACTTTCTGTCTTTCAGGACGAAAAATTGTTACATTCCAAGATGGATCAAGCTTGATTTCTAAACCTTCCTTACCATAATCCAGTATCATAGTTATTCACGATTTTTTATGTATAATCTCTCGAGCTTTTTCAAATATCTCATGAGTTTTAACACCAGCGGGGCACTTAGTATGACAAATTGCACAAGAAGTGCATGTATGTATTATATCAGTTATTAATTCGTTTAATTCTAAATCACCATGAACCAATCCATTTAAAATGCTTAATCTTCCTCTTGGACTATACGATTCAATCATATGATAAATTCTTGAAGGGCATGTGGTAATACAAAATCCACATCTCATACATTTTAATTCTAAAATATTATCGGAACGATTTTTTAACCTTCTTAGAATGCTTGATTTTACCAAAGATCGTTGATCACCCTTTCCAATTCCCGGATTTAAAATCATCTTTGGATCAAAAAGCTCTTTAACTTGAGACATTAATTCAACCACTTTAGAACCATGTTCAAGTTCTAAAAATTGAGTTTTAATTTTTCCTATTCCATGTTCTCCAGTAAGACTCCCCCCTACAGGAATTATTATGTTTTTATATAAATAATCAATCGCAGTTTGAAAATCTTTCACATCTTGTTCATCGTTTTCATTAAATAAAAAAGTAGGATGTAAATTGCCTTCCATATGGCAGATAGTTGCCACTAACAAATTTTTTGCATGTATTTTCTCAGGAATCTGTTCAATTTGTTTGATGACATCTGCAAAATGAGTTATTTGAATTGTACAATCTTCTACACATGTACTTGGTCTTATTCTAGAAAGGGCGGGGAGATTTGCTTTTCTAGCAAGGATTAACCTTTCTCTTTCCTCTTCATTCTTAGCAATTTTATGAAATAATGGGTTTTTTTGAATTATTATATCAAATAAAATCGAGAAGTTTTCTTCTACTTCTCTTTTAGTAGCGCCATCTACTTCTGCTAATAACACATAACCATTTGGAAAATCTAAAAATTCACCACCTAAATACTCTGAAACCGCTTTTAGAATTAATTTATCCATAAATTCTAATAGATTTGGAACAATACCTTTACGTCTAATTTCTAATACGGCATCTTTTAATTTATCAATATCTTCGAAAATGAAAAGACCTAATTTTTTTGTTTTTGGTAATGGTCGAATTCGTAAACCAATATTCGTAATAACTCCAAGAGTCCCTTCAGAACCGATAAATAAATCTTTCAAATTATAAGAGGATACAGATTTCAATACATCTGCACCCAAATTTAAGATTTGTCCATTAGGTAACACAACTTCTAAATATAATACATAGTTTTTAGTAACACCATACTTAAAAGCCTGAATTCCTCCAGCATTTGTCGCAACCATCCCTCCTATAGTAGCAACTGAGCTTGAGCCAGGATCAGGTGGAAAAAAATAACCATAAGGTTTTAATACCTCATTTAAATCATCGCATATTACACCAGGTTCAATTTCAACTAAATTATTCTCAATATCAATTTTATTTATATTATTCATTTTAACTAAATCTAAAACAATACCATTATAAGGAGTCATCGAGCCTCCAGATAAACTTGTACCGCTTCCTCGAGGAGTTACTGGGATTTTATTTTCATTTGCTAATTTTAAAATCTCAGAAATTTGCTCAACCGTTTTGGGCAATAATATTAAATCGGGAATCCATTCTTTTTCAAAAATTGTTCCTCCAAATGAATAGGACCACCTAATTACAAAACTTTCAAAACATGAATTCTCTCCAACTATTTCTTTAAATTTTCCAATTAGAGGAGTTGATAATTTATTATAAGTAATTACCATGTTAAAATAGATTCTTTGAAGCCTTACTATAATTTTTTAAATGAGTTTAGTTATATTTTATTCTTTTAAAAATAAAATTATATCTATTTATAAAAATGAGTTAATAAGGATTAATGATGTTAGTTAAGAAAATATTTAACAATTCATAGAGGAATTTTTTCTTTATAATAATAAAAGATTTAAGAGTAATTAGATTTTTTAATCATGATAAAACAAGAATAATTTAACACTCAAAGGAAATATTATGAAACAGAATGATAATAAAACTAAGGATTCAGTAAATAGAAAGAATTTCGTACCCTCAAATTATTTAAATCATTTAATCAAAAACTTATCGAATCCTCGATTTTTAGGCTCAATTCATTTAAAAAAAGAAATGAACCCTAATTATAGTCAAGTTGAAAATTATATTTCGAATCAACATGAATTAAAGATGACAAAAACATTAAAAAATGTAATATTAAATCCAATAACAAAAATTTTGATAATTTGTGCTATTATTTTTAACATAATCTGGTTTCTTTTGATTTACTTTTTGTAAAAGGATAATAATATCACTAATATAGAAAAAAAATGGTTATTTTCCTTTTAATATAATATAATAGATATTTTTATTTTTCAAGATTAGAATTTATATATTTATTACAATAATTGTAAAATCCATAAGTTAAAAGGTTGACGAGCAATTGATTTACGATGTTATAATAATTGGAGGCGGAGTAACAGGATGTTGCATAGCCCGTACTCTCTCAAAATATGATATAAAGGTTTGTTTGATAGAAAAAGAGGCAGAGGTTGCTTCGGGAATAACTAAGGCAAATTCTGGTGTTGTCCATGCTGGTTATGCATCACCAAGAGAATATATTAAGCGACATCTATGTATTAGAGGAAACAAATTATATACCCAAGCAGCTCAAGAGTTGAATTTTCCCTTTAAGCGAATTGGATCTTTTGTAGTAGCATTAGAAGATGATCAGATTAAGACATTGGAAGAGGAACGGAAAAAAGGAACAGAAGATGGGATACCTGAACTGGAGTTAATATTTGATAAAAAGCAGATAAAAGAAATGGAACCAAATTTAACCAATGATGTTGTTGGAGTATTACATGCCCCAACTGCAGGACTTGTTAGTCCGTACGAATTAACTTTCGCTTTAGCTGAAAACGCCGCTATAAATAGAGTGAAATTCTTTAGAAATCACGAAGTTGTCAGAATTAAACATGAAGATTATATCTTCACAGTACGAACATACAAAGGTGAATTTCAAGGGCGAAATCTCATTAATGCAGCAGGTCTTTATGCTGCGAAAATTTCAAAAATGTTAGGATTAGACTATTTTAGTATAATGCCAAGAAAGGGTGAATATATATTATTCGACAGAAATGCTTTACAACTTAATAAAGTATTATTTCCTATGGCTACAAAAGTCTCTAAAGGGATTCTAGTTTGTCCAACATTACATGGTAATACCTTTGTCGGCCCTAATGCTCAGAACATAACAGATCCAGAAGATATCTCAACAACTACGGCGGGACTAAAAGGAATTTTAGAAGGGGGGAGAAAATTAATTCCTAATCTCCCTGTTAGAAGTTCGATTAGGAATTTCGCAGGTCTACGAGCAGTTCCAGATACTTATGATTTTATTATTGATAATACCGATGTCTATGGGTTTATTAATGTAGCTGGGATTTTATCACCTGGTCTTACAGCTACATTTGCAATTGCTGAGAAAGTGGTTGAATTTCTTGAATTACTAGGATTAGAATTGAAAATTAAAGAGGATTATAATCCAACTAGACCTAAACCAGAACGGTTTAAAGATTTTACAAAAGAAGAGTTAGATAAGAAAATACGAGAAGATCCAGCGTGGGGCAGAATTATTTGTCGTTGTGAAACAATACCCGAAAAAGAGATAATAGATGCGATTCATGCGCCTGTTGGAGCAAATACCGTAGATGGAGTAAAGTTTCGGTGTAGACCTGGCATGGGTAGGTGCCAAGGCGGATTCTGTTGTCCACGTGTTATTGAAATTTTATCAAGAGAATTAAATAAATCTTATGAAGAAATTACGAAGAAGGGAGAAGATACTAACATTTTGGTTGGTAAAACAAAGGATTTCATTTTAAAAAGTGAAAGAAGAGGTGTTAGTGAAGAATGAAAACATATGAAGTAGATGTTGCTGTAATTGGTGGTGGTTCTGCTGGTTTAGCTGCTGCAATAGTTGTTAAAAAAGCTGATTTAAACGTTATAATATTAGAAAGAGATAAGGAATTGGGAGGAATTACTCTCCAATGTATTCATAATGGATTCGGTCTTCATGAGTTTGAAGAAGAATTAACTGGTCCCGAATATGTTCAAAGATTTATTGACCAAGCTAAAGAATTAGAAATTCCTTATAAATTAAATACTATGGTAATTGAATTTACTCCAGACAAAACAATATATGCCGTAAATAACAGAGAAGGTCTTATTGAAATAAAAGCTAAAGCTATAATCCTAGCTATGGGATGTCGAGAAAGAACAAGGGGTGCAATTAACTTACCTGGTTTTCGACCTGCTGGAATCTATACCGCAGGGCAAGCTCAAAGGTTTGTGAATATCGAGGGATATTTACCTGGAAGGACCTTTGTTATTCTAGGTAGTGGAGATATTGGTATGATCATGGCTCGTCGTCTTACATGGGAAGGCTGTCAAGTTAAAGCGGTGGTCGAAATACAACCCTATGTAAGTGGATTAATAAGAAATCAAGTGCAATGCCTAGAAGATTATGGTATTCCACTTATAACTAGCTATACTGTAACAAAAATTCATGGAAAGGA
>CAYSZJ010000133.1:0-11460 GCA_964435435.1 uncultured archaeon | reverse complement strand
ATCTTCAACTTTTTTACCCTTTAATGACGCCTTCTTTCCTTCTAGTTTTTTAAGACCTTCTTCAACTTTTTTTGCTGCTTCTTCCTCTTCAGATATTTCAGATGTCCCTTTGTCTAATTTCTCTGAAGATTTACTTTTTGAATCGATTAACAAATTTCTCGCATTATTTATAATTTTCTCAGCAGTCGCTTTACCGATTCCCTTCAGTTCAGTTAATTCATCTATAGAAGTATTTGCTAACTTTTCAACTGAATTTATTCCAGCTACTTTCAATGTATCGATTTTCTTCCCAAGGCCTTTTACGTCATCTAATTTAAGTGCCATAAAAATTCAATTCCATTAAAGAATAATACTAAAATGATAGGTATTAAATTCTAAAATATTTCATTACTTTTAGATTTTTATATTGAAATAGACTCTCTTACCTTCAATTTTATTAACAGTTGCTTCAGTTACCATGTTTATTCAAAAAAATAATTTTTACAATTCATCAAAATTTTTTATTTAAATAGATTTAAAATAGATCTTATTAGACATAAAATGCACAAATTAAAATTAATAGTAAGAGATATTTTTAAAGAAGACATTGGAAAGGATATCGCTCGCGTCGATCCTGCACTCTTTACAGAATTTAATCTAAAAACTGATGATGTAATTCAAATAATTAATGAATTCAATGGAAAATCCACCGCAGCAATAATCTCTCCAAGTGATCTTAAAGATAAAGGAAAAAAAGTGATCAGAATTGATGCCTTTAAAAGAAGAAATTTAGATGCTTCAGTTGATGATATTGTTAAAATCAAAAAAACAAAGATAACATTAGCTCAACAAGTATTTTTCGCAGGATATAAAAAAGGGATCATTTTAAAGAACCCAAAAGTATTGGTAAAAAAATTAAATAATAAATTAGTATCTAAAGGGGATATCTTTACATTTCACACCGGTTATGAACGAGTAGACCTAATTGTTATTAATCAAACACCTGAAACTGAATGTGTTAGAATGCATACTAATACAGCAATATATTGTCAAGAAAAATCTTATAACAGGATAATATAACGCTTCATATCAAAGTAGAGGATAAATAAGAGAATATACCTATTTAAGTGTTTGTAAATTAGTAATTCTTTTATCTTACACGCTTTTTTAAACTATATTTTTATGTAGAGTCTTGAGCAATCGCATGGTTTAACAGCTTAAGGGGTTTAAGTAGACAACTTTTTTACTTATTAAGAAAAGAAAATCTTACAGAAAAAGAGACTAATGAAATGGAAAATTTACTACAACAAATTAAGGATTTGGAGCTGATTCGAGAAGAGATTTTCAAAAATTTAAGAGCTTTTAAAAATTTCTATGAGGAAAATATAAAATGGTTCGAATATCGAATTGAAGCTGAGAGAGACAAATTTACAAAATTCCTTGCTCAAAAATTAGTAAAACTTAAAGAAGAAAATGAGCTAAAGGATGGAATATCTTTTTCTGACCAAAGAAATTGGAAAGCTCTTTTGAAAAGAGCTATAGACTCAATAAAAGAACTTGATAATGATGAAAAAACCTTAGTTGCCCAAATCCTAAAAAAATCTGATTTAACTGATAATGATTTCAAAAATTTAACGATAATACTAAGCAAACTTGAAACGAAGGTATTGGTTGAAATATTTGGAGAATCCTTCTACTTACATACAAAAAACTATGTGAAATGGGGTTGGGACTTCTATAGAAATATAAAAATGGATATTCTAAAAGATTATTTTTCAAGAAATGAGGATGAAATTGCTGATGCTGCCGCTCTCTTTAAGGGAATAAGAAAATATATTGCACTTCTTCCAAATCCTTGTTATTGTGCTCGCCGAGCAATTGAAAATGTAGAGTTCTTTAGCATATTTCTCGGATTAAAGCCTTATTATGTTAAATATAAAAGTCAAAAAAGTCAAAGAGGTAAGCAATTAGGATTAGATATTGTTGCGAAGATTAAAACAAATTTAAAAAGCTATTTTAATTTTTGGAAATCGAAAGAACTTGATGCAGTAGTGATTAAAAAAATTAAAAAGGTAGAGGATTTTATTTTAAAGGCTATTGAGAATTATAAAAATTCTCATAAATTAAAGATATATGCTCTAGGTGGAAATGGGATATTAGAACAACATCCTGATCTAATAATTGATTATTTTAAAAAAATTGATACTCTTGAAAAAGCATATTGGCTTGGTTGGCTGTTTGCGGAGGGATATATTACTATTAAAAAACTTAAAAGTGGTAAAAAGTACTATAGATTCGGCGTTGGGTGTTTACAAAATGATTTTGTATTATTAGAAAGATTCGCAGATGCTCTTGGTTTAGATATAGTAAATAATAAACCCAGAACTGAGAGATATACTACTTCTAAGGGTGAAATACACGTATTTAGAAGAATAAGATTAATAAACGATGAATTTTGTAATTATCTTATCTCTCATGGATTTATAGTCGGAAGAAGAAAATCAAAAAATATCAGATTACCACATTTCAAACGTCGAGAACTTTTATTAGCATTTCTACTTGGGTATTATGATGGAGATGGAACAATAGGTAGATCAAGAATAACTTCTGGGAGCAAAAAGTTTCTTGAAGATATATTAAATTCTCCCTTCTTAAATATTAAAGTCTCTGAATCAGATTCTATTAAATATGATCTGGTTAAAAAGAAATATAAAATAGTTAAAAGAGATAAAATTAGTTTAGGAGCAGATTTAATGAGAGAAATGGTGAATAATTATACTAAGAGTTTGCCAAGAAAAAGAGCTTATTGGGATAATTGGATTGATAAGCGAACTTTAAGAAAAAATAGACCATCTCCAAAAAAAGAATTATTAACCCAAAAATTACCTAAGGAGATGTTGCTAAAGCTCATGAAAAATCTTACATTAAAAAAAATAGCTTATATACATGGAGTAAGTTATGCTACATTACTAAGATATATGAAAGAAATAGGACTTAAATCTCCAAACAAATAAGTTAATACCCTAATTTATTTTTAGGAGACAGGTCTCCAGAGAATCCCTAATTTATCTGCATAATTTTTGACTTCTTGCATCTCCTGTGAGGTAGGTCTACGATTTATCTCAGGATACTGTCCAGCTTTATACTGCGGCCTGAATTGCTGCATTATATTCACGACAGCCTTTGGAAGTTCTTTAGCAACATAATCTAAAATTGGTTTTGAACAACATTCAACATGGTTTGGCATTACTAAATGTCGTATACAAATTTCTCCACTTCCCTCATCATGGATTCTCTTATGATTTCTGGAGATTATATCAAAGTAGTTTTTGACACCAGAATATTTTTTTGCACATTCATTATTTCCATATTTAAAATCTGGTAGCCAAAAATCCATAAAGTCGATAATTAGAGATAACCCTTTTTCAGTTAGATAAAAGTTAGAATTCCACAACTGACAAATGTTAGAATTTTGATAATTTAAGCTACCGACTATAGTATGAATGTTTGGAATTGGATCACCGCCAACATAATTTATGTTTATTGCTCCTCTATCTACTAGTTTTTCTGCGATTTCTGCTAATTTTTTAGTGTCAACTTTTTGAGCTATATCATCAATGTCCCTATTACCTTTCCAAGCTTGAGAAATATCATAATTTTGACAAAAAACACAGCCAAAATTACACCCTTGGAAAAAAATTGTGCCACTTGGAATTAACACACTCTCTTCTCCCGTGTGAAGGAAAGCAGATGAGACATATGAATCTTTAGGTATTAAACAAAAGCCTTTTTTCCCATTGATTCTATTAACTTCACATTGACGTTCGCAGAATATACAATTTTCTAAATATTTTTTTGCAAGAGTCTCTGCTAAGTGTATATAGGATTTAGAAGCAGTTCTTCGATATTTAATTTCATCTAAATCTTTTTTTTGCAATTCATTGAATTCTGTAGATTTTTCTTTTAATAATTTTTCGAGACGCTCTATGGAATCATTTGAATTGAATTCGCATTCTATTGTTTTAGCTATCAAGTATCGTGCTGCTTGAGTTCCATCAATAATACCTTTATATTTAGCATATCGACTCTGGATTTCTTCATTGTTCCATACGGATACTGAATTTGGTCGAAGGATTCTAAAAGCCATAATATAGAAAGTATTTCTTAATTAACTAAATCTCAAAAGCCAACCAATCAAGAATATTACGCAAGAAATTTAAATTATCCGCATGATCAAGACCATAATCAGAATCTTCAAGTAACCAGGCAGATGAGCCTATTGTGACGCACCTCCCTTCATAAAAATCAGAAACAACACAGATAGGTACTGGTCCAAGAGCCCCTATATCTTCATCAACATAATACTTAAATTCTGATTTTTCAGAAGTTATAATTATATCATCTACATCTTCTTCTGAAATTGTAAAGAAAGTACAATTTGGCAAGACCACCTCTGTTATTCCTTCAGTAATGGGGTGCTTAAATAATTCAGTGACTAAGATATTTTTTTTCTTTACTAAAAAATTTGAGGTAGCTTCTTGTATAATTCCATTCCAAAATCTTCGAACTCCTGTTATCTTATATAAAACTCTAATTGAGCCTTGTTGCATAGAGATATCTCTATCTCCTCCTGCTCCACTAGTGAGGAAAAGCCCACCACCTTCTCCAACAAACTTTTTTATTGATTTTAATTCATCTTGTGAAAATTTATCTTTTTTTCCATCTTTATTATGCTGGATATTTCCAAAAAAAAGGATATCAAAATCCTCCAACATATCAAAATCTATAGGTCCTTCATTTTTGTCAATATAATCAACTTCAAAATCTTCTTCATTGAGAACGAATTCTGGGAACTCTTCTAATTGCTCATTATGAGACAAATCTACTAAGATACTGTAAGGCATTTTGTTTTAACTGAAGTTATTATTATATTGTGTGAATTATTAAATCCTACGCATTTTATTTTATCTTTATTAAGATATGTTTTATTATTAAAGATTACTCTAAATCTCATTAAAATTAGAAAATTCAATATTACTGTGTAGCTCAATTTAATGTCACCACTAGATTTAATTATAATTCATTTATCACTTGTTTCAATCGTCAAATCTTAGATCTTTTAAGTGTCTGTTTTATCTTAAGAAAATACAATTTACTTCTAAAAACGTATTTTGTTTATATAAGTTTATCTACTATAATTCTATTTCGAAATTTTCTCTTTTAAACTTTTTTAAAAAAAGAACTATACACCGTAAAACTTAAATAAAAAGAGAGCAAATGAATAAAGATTAAAAATCTAAAAAATTTTTATATAGGTATAAACTCACGTTCTGCTGGACCTTCTTTAGTAACGGCTACTATCTCAATCCCATTCCCACTCGACATATCACGTATAATAGAGGAGGTAACAGCTTTTTTAATTATTTCCTTACCCTCTTCAATAGTTAAATCATCTCTGTATTTCGCTTCTAAAACACCATAAGAGAAATTCTGCCCGGAACCAACAGCGCAGTACTTCTCAGGTAAAATAGAGCCATAAGCACCTATATCAAGAAGAATAGGTCCTTCTTCTTCTGTTATTCCCCCTAAAATGAGACCTACTTCAAAAGGAACCATCTTATTATAATACAAAATATTTGATAAAAATTTTCCAGCAGATTTTACCAATATTGGTCTGCCTTCATGTGCTAATTGATAAATTGCAGTTTCAGCTCGTAACACATCCACAAGATACTGAGCATCCGCTACACCTCCAGCAGTAGTCATCCAAAGATGCTCTTGAATTTCATATAATTTTTCAGCTGTTTTGCTTGCAACAAAATATGCCATTGATGCCCTTTTGTCTGTTCCTAAAATTACTGCATCTATACATGTTAAACCTACTGTTGTAGTACCAGTTTTAAAGGTTTTAATATTGTTTGTATCACTAGATTTGGTACCCTTTTTGATATCGAATCCAGACTTCCTAAGAAATTCAGAGTGATAGGTTTTTAATTTTTCTTCATTCCTCATAATTTCTTTAAAGAACCTATGATTTAATAAATTTCTTCTAATTTATTATAAACAATTAATTCTTACTAAAAATAATGGAATAAATTTAATTTATTAATGAGATACAATTTTAATTTTTATGTATGATGTAATTATATCAGGAGCGGGACCTGCAGGATCTAAGTGTGCTGAAGTTTTAGCTAAAAATGGCTTCAAAGTTGCTTTAATTGAAAAAGATACTAATTGGCGAAAGCCTTGTGCGGGTGCAGTAAGTTCAAGGGTTTTTAAATACTTTCCTCAACTTAGAGAGACAGATTTTCAGAAAATCCATGGAATAGGTATTTATTCTGCTAATTACAATAAATTAGAATACTCTTGGCAAGGTATTAGGGAATCTTCTATTAATGTAGATAGATTAGAGTTCGATAAAATTCTTCAGGAAATAGCTATAGATAGAGGTGCTGAACTTTTTGATAAAAATTTATCCTATGAATTTATTACTAAAAATGGAAAGAAAATAGGAATTAAAACTAAATCTCCTTCAGGAATTAATGAATTTGAAGGTAGAATTATAATTATAGCTGATGGAATGGGTTCTAAATTAGCGTTTAAGTCGGGAATACGGAAAAAATGGAATATAGAGAATATTGGACTTTTAAAATGTGCAATATTGGAAGGAAACACTAATTTAAATGAAAATTTTATTAATATATTCTTCCAACCTTATGTTGGATATGGCTGGATTTTTCCCCTTAAGGATAATAGATTTAATATAGGTGTGGGAACTTGGGCAGAAGAGAATCTTAATTATAATGTAAATGATTTGTACAAAGACTTTCTCAAGAAAAATTGCGAAGTAAATATATTATTAAAAGAGCAATATAAAGAAATTTGGTCTGCTTCATATCCAATTCCCGCGTTGGGTGTCTTAGAAAGAAGTCTTTATGGCGAAAACATTATGATTGTTGGAGATGCAGCAGGATTTGTTTCCCCTATTAGTGGTGAGGGAATTCATGCCAGTATTGTTTCAGGATTTGTTGCGGGAGAGACGGCAGTAAAAGCTTTAGAAGAAGGAAATGTATCTATTGAAACATTAAAGAGATATAAGCAATATCCTAATATTAAAAAAATTGTAAGAAATTTTAAATTGAAGAGTTCATTGGTGGAGTTTTTCTTTGAAAATAGTGGTCGAAATCTTTCTAGAATGTTAGAATTGGCTGAAAATGATAAATATGTGAAAGAAGAAGTGGTTAATATGTTTTTATTCAATCAAATCCCATCCAGAGAATTACTGTTGAGAATTAAATCATAATTTTTTTAACTTAAATCAGGATGAGCTTTAGTTTAAGAAAATTATAAATAGTTCGAAAAATAACCAATCACTTCTGTTTTTACATTAAAGTAAAAACATAGAAAGAGGTGAAATTTAATGGTTATTGTAATAAATAGGTGAATCCAGAGAGTAGCCAATATACAAGAATTTCTTATATGATTAGTGCAATTATTGCTTCATATATACTATTTCACAATATGTAATGATGATTAAATTCTTCTCTTTGTGGTATTTAAAATAGTTTTAAAATCATTTTTAATAATTTAAAAATAATGCCCGAACTAATAGGTTACATATTAACTTTGGATGCTATCTTTACGTGGGCTGGAGCAAGTTTAATTTACAAGTGGGGTCTTGGAAAAACCCAACCAAAAGCTAATTTATTCTTTAGGCTTTGTTGTGTTAGTCTTAGTACCTTTTTAATCTCGTTAATATTTGGGAATTATTTGTTTTTTAAGGATATGAATAAGGCTGAGTTATTCGGCTTTCTGATGGTATGCATTATATCAGGTTTAAGTGTAACAATTGGAGATTTATTTTATTATTTGTCATTGAAGAGGATTGATGCTTCTCGCGCTTATCCACTTACCCAATTATCATTGGTTTTTGTATATCCCTTCTCTTTTTTCCTTTTTGGTGAAAAAATAACATTTTCGATATTGATCGGAGGTGCTATAATTTTATCAAGTGTCTTTATATTAGGTTCAAAAGATAAATCTGAAAAAAATAATTTTAAAAGAAGTTTAAAAGAAAGAATATCAGAAGAATTAATTCTAGGTGTATTATTAGCAATTGGCACCGCAGCGCTTTGGGCAGTTGCTTATGTCTCATTAAACCAAGCAAGGATTATGACTGGAGATGTATTTGTGCCTAATTTCTTTCGAGTAAGCTTTGGTATGATTCTTATAGCTATATTAGGAATTTTTCAAAAAGAATATTATGAAGGATTTACAAAGGAAAACAGAAATAATTTAAAATATTTTATATTCATCGGGATAGCTGGAATGTTATCTTTAGGTTTAGCCGATGCAATATTTATCAAAGCTGCAGAAATCAATGGACTACTATTAACGTCAACTTTTACAGCAAATACACCTATGGTCCAACAAATACTTTCAATTATAATTTTAAAAGAAAAATTTAGGAAGAGGTTTATTCTAGCAGTCTTTTTAATTATTTTGGGTAATTATATTGTATTGTTTCTATGAAATATTGCTATTATGTATTTTTCCAAATTTTAAAAAATTTGATTGATATGTTATAATTTTTTGAAATATATGATTATTTAATCATAATAAATAAAAATAAGATTCATTTAATTAATTAAAATAGATAATAGAAAAAAGTTTATTGTAATCAAAATGATAGAATTAATAAATAAACAAAAGATACGTGCTGATGATCGCATTAGCGTTATTCTTATTGTAGGATATCTAATTTTTGCCTTGTTTTTAAGACTTGAAGCATTTATGTCACTTATTGTTTACCCTTTTGTTTCATTAATAATATATGGAATTTTAAAAATTATAAATGCTTTAAATAAAAGAAATAAAGGTAAAGGTGATAATACAGTAAAATTTATGTTTGGACTAGTATCGATTATATTCTCAATAGTATTTTTGATGTTTATCTTGTCATTTCCTAATGTTACCTCACAAATTATTCTTAATCTAATTGCTTTTCCTTTATTAATTGTTGGTTTAGCAGCTATTGTAAAAGGTAAAATGATTAATATTTATTTAAAGAAATATCGCATTTTAAATATCATTATAGGGTTAATAACAATTATAGTTTGTTTGTTAACCTTCTTTTCCCCCCTAATTTTTCCTAATAATTCTTTTTTAATCCATTTTACCTCTCTTTGTGTTGTACTTTTCCTGAACATTCTGGGTAGGGCTGCTCTATATCTAAGTGAGTTTGGATTATCACTAAAGCATGTGAGAAATTTTAGACTTTTCTTATATATTATCTCTGATTATCTACTACACATTGATATAAATGGGAATATTGTATTACATAAAATTGAATAAATTTTTTCAATGTGTATTTTCTTTCTACAAAGATTTTAAGAAATAATATCCTAATTAATTATTAATTATAGTTTCTAAAAGGTCAATTGAAATTGCCAACATTTCTTAATATTAATAAACAGAAAATTCGTGTTGATAATTTTATTACTATTTTTCTCGTTGTTGGCTATTTATTTTTTGCTTTACTTCTAAGAATTGAAGGATTAATGGGTATTATTGTATATCCTTTTACTGCTCTTTTAGCTGTGGGGTTCTTAAAGATAATTAGTAGTTTGAATAAGAGAAATAGGGGAAAAGATAATAATTTCCCAAGAATCTTATTAGGACTATGTTACGTAATATTTTCATTATGGTTTTTATCATTTCTGTTTTCAATGCCTAATGTGACTACTCAAATTATTATCAATCTGGTTGCTTTTCCTATGACCATTGTTGGAATTTCAGCTATTATTAAAGGAATAATAATTAATATTTATTCATTGAAATTCCGCATTATAAACATAATAATAGGAACAATTACCATAGAAGTATGTTCATTAGCTTTTATTTCCCCCATCTTTTTACCCAGGAGTTTCTTTCTATTTCATATCATTGCTCTTTCAATCATACTTTTGCTTAATATTTTAGGGAGAGCTGCGCTTTATTTAAGCGAGTTTGGTTTGTCAATATTAAGTTTGAGAAATCTTAAAATCTTTTTTTATATCATATCTGATTATTTATTACAAGTTGACAATAATGGAAATCTTCTTTTAGAAAAAATTGAATAGAATAATTAGATAATTTAAAATATTTAGATTATTCAAAATTGTAAATGAAAAATAATAAAAATTAAATCAAACCATACTACTTAATTTAGTATATGAAATTAAAAAATCTCGATTAACAAATAAAACGATCCTAATATGTCCGATATTCATTTTAATAAAGAAAAAGGTTCTCAATTAATGTTATTTACTCCAGGACCAGTTCATGTTCCAGAAAGAGTTCTCAAAGAGTTAGCAAAACCAAATGACACTCACAGATCTAAACCTTATTCAGAGATGCATCAAATTGCGACAGAGGGTCTTCAAAAATTATTATATACTAAGAATGAGTGTTTAATATTTACATCGAGCGCAACGGGTGTAATGGAAGCATGTGTTAGGAATTTAGTGAAAAACGATGAAAAAGCACTATTTTTATCAATTGGTGCTTTTGGCGATAGATGGTATAATATTGGGGTATCAAATGGAAAAAATTCTATTAAAGAAGGGGTTGAATGGGGTAAGGCTATAACACCAGAATTTGCTCAAGAAGCAATGAATAAGGATAAATATTCAGTTGTCTTTATTCAAGCAAATGAAACCTCTACAGGAGTATATAACCCTATCGACAAAGTAGTGCCAATTATTAAAGATTATGGAGCCTTAGTGTGTGTAGATGCTACTTCTTCAATGGCAGGTGTTAAAGTCGAGGTAGATAAATTAGGAATTGATATTTGCTTAGCTTCGGTTCAAAAATGTTTTGCTTTACCGCCTGGACTTGGTGTATGTTCTGTTTCGGATAATGCCTTCGAGAAAGCAGAACAAGTAAAAAATAGGGGGTTTTATTTTGATCTTCTTGGAATGAAAAAGAGAAATGCGAAACACCAAACACCTACTACTCCACCTATACCTCAAATAAGAGGTTTAACTGCTCAATTAGATTATATATTAAATAAAGAAGGTTTGGAGAGAAGATTCGAGAGACATGAACAATTTGGAAAACGAACACGAATGTGGGTTCGCGATATTAGCCTTGAAATGTTCCCTGAAAAAGGTTATGAATCAAATACAGTCTCTACTATAAAAAATTCGTTAAATCTTAATATTTCTAAAATGGTTTCTATGCTCCTAGAAAAGGGTTATAGAATTGTTAATGGATACGGAGAACTTGTAGAAAAAACATTCCGAATTGGCCATATGGGAGAAATAAGTCTTGAAGATCTTGAAAAAATGTTGAAGGTTCTTACAGATATTATAATAGGGCTAAGATAAAAGAACTTAGTGAATTAATTTTCTCATTAAATTTATATTATTTTTTTATGTCTTTACGACTAAATGTTAAATTTTTTGTAAGAAGCAAAGAAGTAAAAATTTTATTATTTTT
>CAYSZJ010000132.1:0-11901 GCA_964435435.1 uncultured archaeon | reverse complement strand
AACATGAAGGGGAGGAAATATCTCAAGAGCTTGTTAAAGAGGGAATATCCTTATTGACATGGTTTTTGATTCATATTAACGATATTTTCACTGGTGATGAACTATTTGTATTAAATCCAATCACATGGCAAAGACTAGATATAATGCCTGGTGAACACTTTAGTATTACTAAAACGTGGAAAGTTACTGGTAATGATACTAGTTTTGATCCTGATACCGGTCTTGTTACCGGTCTTGATCCTCTTACCGATGAAAGACTTGAAGATATACCATTTGGAAACGAGACGTTAGAAGCCTGGAATAATACAGCCATTACTTATAAAGATAGTAGAATGCAATGGTTATTAACACCTACTGCGGGACAAGTAATTGAAACTGTGTGGACCCAATTCTCTTTCGATTTAATTCAATTATGGATTAAAAATTTCGAGATTCATATTGACGTAGAGGAAATCCTCGGTGCTTTACAAGAAGGGAGTGAGGGAGAAGAACCAGATGCCACAATAGCGAATGCATTTCATGGATGCAATATTGAATTTTTCTTGTTTACTCACCATTTAGCAGGAGCTTTCCTTTATAATGATACAAATAATGATGAAAATCTTTCAGCTGAATACATACCAATTGAAATTAATGGTACAATGTATGAAAGACCTCACAGTACCGAAATATCTCATAGATTGATTCTAGGAACTGTAGGTGAATTTGATTTCAAGCAGCCAACTATTAATAAGGGAAATAAAAGCATATCATGGGGCCTTAATATTAGAAATGTTAATATTTCAGCTGTTCCTGTTGGTGTTGATTTAAACTCATATCTGGATGCACCCCAAGAAAATCTTGACTACATCTATTTTGGTTTTACATTTGAACCAAGAAGAGACAAAGAAGTAAAAGCACTCCATGCTATGGTGAAACTTGATCAATTTTTTGCACCATGGAATGATAATGATAATCCTTACACCAATTCTCAAATCCAAGGGCTAGATCTAGCAATAATATACGTTTCTACAGTTTTACATTTCCTTTTAGATATTAAAACTGAAGGCGAAGTTCCCGAAGATCCTGAAGAGTTATTAGAGGAGGAACATTACAATAAAACGAGCCATGAATTAAAGATTGGAAATTATTTACGTCCTGATTCTGAAGAAGATCTCAATTTCGTTGATATTGCTGGACCTGATTATGAATATGGTCCCATCGAAGGTACATATCATACTGCGCCTGCTATAACTAGTATTATTCCAGTAGCTTTATGGACTGGAGAAATGGAACAACATGATGAATACACAATACAAGGCGGTAAATCTGTTGGTACTTATTCAAGCGATATCATGGTTCAAGCAGAATTTAATGTCTTAGTATACGCTGTTTGTTATCCTGAATTTAATGGGCTTGGCTTATCACTGCTACACGACCCCAGTTTCTCTGTTTACATGATTGCTGGTAGTGAAGGTTTTTGGGCATTGATCGTATTAATTGCCGGAATAGGGCTAGTAGGAGTTGCTACCATCCTAATCAAAAGGAAAAAGGATGGAAGATTATTCTAAGATTTAAAAAAATTTTTTCAAATTAATCTTTTTTTTTTATTTTCTTTTTTATATTATACTTCCAAAGTTTTAAATTAAGATATACCTAAGTGATATAAAGAGAAAAATAATTATTATTGATTGTATGTGAACAAAATTTATGATATCTGATATGCAAGATTCTTTTTATGTTGATGAGAATAAGCGTTGGTTTAAAAAATGGTGGCCTGAAGGTGTTCCTTTTAACACTAAGTTTGAAGAAATCACAATAAATGACTTTTTAGATGAGCAAGTAAAAAAATACAGTAAAAAGAACTTTATATGGTTCTTAGATACGTGGATTACATATCAACAATTTCAAGATTATGTAAAATCTTTTGCTACAGCATTAGCAGATGCAGGTATTGAAAAAGGGGATGTTGTAGCAATGCATTTACCTAATTGTATTCAATATTTAGTAGGATATTATGCAATTACAAGAATTGGAGCAATAGCAAGTGGAATTAACCCTACATATCAACCAATAGAGGTTCTACACCAACTAGATATTATTAAACCTAAAATGCTGATTGTATTAGATGCTTTATATGAACCATATATTAAGCCAATTATAAATGATTTAGATATAGAGTTAATTGTTCATACAAATCTAGCAGATTTAACAGGCCTTATGGGAGTAAAAAAAGCAATAAGAAAATTTGTAAAAAAAATTCCCACAGGGAAAGTTGATTATTCAGGTGCATTAAAATTCAAGGATTTAATAAAGACTAAACATAATATTCCTCAAGTGAAAATTGATGTAAAAAATGATCCAGCGACTTATATAATGACAGGCGGTACTACTGGTATTCCGAAAGCAGCGATATTAACACACTTTAATGTAATTTCTAATGCTAAACAATGTAAAGTATGGTTAGGAGGAGAAAAACCTGGAATTGGAAATATTGGAATACTCCCTTTATTTCATAGTTTTGCTCATACTGTAGTAATGATTACTACCATAACAATTGGAGGTTGGATAATGCTGTTTCCATATCCTCCTTCCCAAAATGAATTATGTAAGCAGATTGAGAATTTACCTTGTGAAGAGGGATTAATTTATGCAGGAACTGAAATGTTATTTAAAAGATTATCAGAACTAAAAAATCTTAGAAGAAGATATCCAAAAGTAATGGGAAAACTAATTCTTTGTATCTCAAGTGCAGGGCCACTTCATAAGCCAGTTCACGATGCTTTCATTAAAAACACTGGAGGAAGAATTGTCGAAGGATATGGTTTATCAGAAGCTAGTCCTGCTGTAAGTGCAGGAAATTTATTTCGAGAAAGTCCTATTGGAAGCATTGGGATGCCTTTTACTGGAACGGAATGGGGAATTTGGCCTATTGATAACTTTAATGAAGGTGCAATTTGCCTGGGAAATCCAGAAGATACGAAATTTGGTATTGAATATACAGGTGAAATTTGTGTTTCTGGGCCACAGATCATGAAATGTTATTTGAATGAACCCGAAGAAACAGACTTAACACTCAGAGAATATGATGGTAAGATTTGGCTTTTAACAGGAGATATTGGTTATATGAATGAGGATGGGACTATAGTAATAAGGGATAGAAAGAAACAATTGATTAAATGTAGAGGATATTCTGTTTTTCCAAAAGAAATTGAGGAACTTCTTATGAAACATCCAGATATTATTGAAGTTGCTGTTGCCGGGATACCTCATGAAGAATATGGAGAAATAGTTAAAGCATGGATTTCAATCAGGGAAGATTGTGATTTATCCCCTCAAAAAATTAAGGATTGGGCTACTGAAAATATGGCTCATTATAAGGTTCCTCACAATGTAGCAATTATGGGTGAGTTGCCAAAAAATTATATTGGAAAAGTTCAGAGACGGGTTTTACAAGAAAAAGAATTATTATCTAAAAAATAACAAGACTCTTTTAAGCCAAATACTACTAAAATCTTATTTAAAACGAATTTTGGAAAAATTATAGAATTACTTCTTTTAAAATTTAAATTTAATACAAAATCTATAAACCAATTATTTTCTGAAAATCTCTTTTTAAAAATTATTATGAGTAAAATAATAAACAATTCACTATATTTTAAAAAATAGTAGTTCAACATAGAAAATTAAATAAATGCAAAAAGTCTAATTAAGGAAAATAAATAATTATTAAAAGATCGAATAATTTTTAATAATGTATTTAAATTACAATTAATTTGAAGAGATTCTAAAATTTGTCGGAAAAATCAAAAATAGACGATTTATTAATCGAAAGTGCAAAATTAGAAAGTATTCAAATAACAGATTCTGAACTTTTATTAATAGATAAAGTAATACAAAATTTTGCTCCAGAAATTGCGTATTTATATCAAATTAGAGAAGATGAATCAGAAGAACAACAGATCAAGACAGGAAGACTTCATGAAAACCGTATTTTAGGAATAATATTAGAATTTTATCTTGAAGGCAAAAAAAAGATAACTACAGGTGAAGTGGAACAAGAATATAAGAAATATTTCAAGGAGATTGCCCGATCTACAATATCAACATATTTAAATATGTTAAAAAAAGAATCTACATTATATAAAGAAAGAGATGGTAGAATAGTTTATTATATTTTCTATGAAGACCCCCCAAGAAATATTAAACCATTTTGGTTTACCCGACTTTTCTGTATTGTCCCTGCATATTTCGATAGAGCGTTGTATTTTTCCAATTTCTATTTTAAAGCAGAAGAATTTGTTAAACAATTTATTAATAGATTTCACAGAGGAGATAGAGATATTCTTATAAGAAATTTCAAGTTTCTTATAGGATTAATAATATTAAATATCTTCAAGAATAGAGTTTCAAAATGTATTCTTTGTCAATTTAGTAAACGAGAAATGTATACAAGATTAGAAGAAATCATAGATATAGCTATTAAAGACAGATCTGACGTATTACCTGAAGAAATGATAGTTGAATTGATTGAAAAACATTCAGAGATACCTATTTTTAATGGAACTAATCTACTAGAAGAAAAAAATAATGATAAAATAATCGAATTAATCTTGAAATATGCCTATGATTATAAGAAAGATTTTGATTTTCAAATTATGGTTTCAAACAGAAGAAGAAGCTTAAGATTGAAACAAAGAGAAGCTTTAGAAAATGAAAATATGGAGATGTAAATCTCTTCTAAATTATTAAAGAGAAAATACCTATTTTTTATTAGTTACAGACCAGCTAAATATTAAAATTGTTTTATAGTAAATTTGACCTTTGCATCATTAATTTAGTTAATGCATCAAAAGTTACCTCTACATTTTCACCTGTTTTAGAACTACATTCAATAAAGCCATCAACACCTCTCGATCTTGCGATATTAAGACCCTCATCACCTGTTATTTCACGATTATCTACGAGATCTGCTTTTCCCCCTATAGCAATAATAGGGAATGCATCCTGCTCAGATTTCATTTCTTTTCTAACAACCAATAACCAATCATCAATATGAGCTAATGAGGAGTAATTTGTAACATCATACATAAAAAGAGCTCCATTAGCACCTCTCACATAGGTTGGTAATAGGAATCTAAACCTTTCTTCTCCTCCAAAATCCCAGATCTGAAGCTTAATTTTTTTACCATTGATTTCTAAGCTTTTTACTTCGAAGTCTACACCTATTGTCATTTTTGTATCTGACTTGAAGAGATTAGTAAGAAACCTCTGTGTAAGAGTAGTTTTCCCACAACCAGCATCACCGAATATAACTACCTTATATGTTGCATCATACATTATTCTATCTACCAGTTCGGGATTTTGGTTAAATAGATTTATTTAATTGTGGGATAATTTACTTTATATTTTATTTTTTTTAGTCTTATTTTATGCTACTATTAGAGTTAAGGATTGAATTTTAAAGGATTTGTGATTTATTGATCTGGTTACTTTTAAGATTTCTATAATTAATATCTTTTTATAAATATATATAATATTTTGAAGTTTTATAATAAAGACAGTGTAATATTAGTTTAAAATTTTATTGTCATTAAAAATTAATAATGCATTAAAGAGGATAATATGTTTAAATCATATTTAATATAAATTTTTGTCAAAATTAATTCTACTTATCATGAAAAGAAAAGTAGATTGGTCAGAATATTTTACATTTGACTTGGAAAAAAATGAGGAATTTCGAAAAGCATTTGGAGCCAAAAAAATTTTCGGAATGGGCATAATGCCTATTAGAGGTCCAAAAGGCTTCAGAAAGTTAGATTATGAGTTTGCTGAAAAATATCTAAATGTTAATAAGATTATGGACAAACTTGAAGATACCCATTTCAACGTTCTTGGTGTTGTAATTAAAGATACAGATGGAGCTTGTATATGGAATACAAATGTTGGATGGAACCCTACAGGTAGAGATATTTTAGGAGAATTTTGTGATGCTGGAAAAGATCGGAACACTAAAATTAATGTTTCATTCACGAGTATGAATGACGCTTACCAAGGATATCTACATCCAGAAAGAGTTAGCGTCCATGGGAGAGATGGTAAAAAATTTGGAAAAGAATACAAAAAAGGAGAGGTTTCAACCCATCTTGAAGGAGAAATGAGGATAGATTTACCTGAAAATCTATCATCTGAAGACTATCAGAAAAAAATCCCTTTTTTGACTGATATAATAGATGAAAAGAAAGGTAAAGCACGAGACACACGGGGTAAAGGCTTCATTCCACTAACAAGTTTCATGTGTCCAAATAGTGATCACATTAATTATTTATTAGAACTTACTAAAGAAGTGGTTAAGAATTACCCGATCGAAAGCTTTTTTGCTGATTATATCAGATATGATGGATCATTCACAGATCTATGTGCGTGTCATCGTTGTGTTGAAAAATTTAGAGCAAATTATGGCAATAAAGCGAAATTGCTAAAAAGTAAGGAATGGTATGAATTTAAATCAGACACCATAGCAGATTATGCTAAAAGACTTCATCAGATCATAAAATCTGTAAATAGTAAATGTCTTTCGGGTTGGTTTTGCCTTCCTGGGCCTAAAAAGATGTTTTCTCGAAAGCGATTAGGACAAGATTGGACGAAACTCTCTTCCATTCTCGATATTGTGTCTCCTATGGAATACCCATACTTGATGGGTACTAGAAATGATGGATGGTATTGGGGTAAGGTTGGTGGGTTTTTTTATTGGTATTTTATTAGAAATATGAAAAAAAGAGCATATGAATTTAAAAGTCCAGCTTTAACAGTTACCAATTCAGTAGAATGCAATACCCACGAAATGCTTAAGCAAATGAGAGGATTTGATTTTGGTTTAGGAATAGCCGTATTTAAGTATTTTGGAACTTCAGAAGAACAATGGAAAGCTTTAAAAGAGTATGCTGAAAAAGAAATTGACTTGAAAAACTTGAAATTTAATTAAAAAAAAATTATGATGATTTAACAGAAACAGTTACTGCTGCATTACATACAATAATCGTATCTGAAATATCATTTAATTCTTTTAGCATTATTCCTTGAGCAACTAACCCACCTTTTACAACTTCAATTGTTTTTTCCCCAAAAGGAATAGCTTTCAAGACTTTCTTCTCATCAATGGTTTCTGGATATGGAGCACCAATCTTCACACTAACTTTCATTTTTGATAAATGTTTAGGTTCTTTAAGGCCACAAATCTCAATTAATCCCGTTAAACAATTATTAGAAATTGCGTTTTTAACAGCTTTAATTGCAGCGTTAGTACAATTATTCATATGCCCATGTTGGTCAGTTCCAGAACCCAGTTGCACAATAAACCTTTGATCTTTCATCTCTTACTTTCCTTCATCAAAATAAATCAAAAAATCTATTTCTATATATTTTTATTGTTAAAAATTTTTATTTATTGTTTTTAAATTATATTTAATGAATATATTTGCAAATTAAAACAAATTCATAAAAACTAAAGTGGAGATTTGAATGAAGAACACTAAAGCTTCTTCTTATGAAATTGATGAAACTGTTTACAAACGTTTCGAGCAGAAATATAATATGTTATTTAGAAGAATCTGGGATAAAACATTGCCAAATTTTGGCAATTTTTTAGATACAAACATAGAAAAGCATATTAATTCACATAAAGACGGATATACAAGAATAGATTTCGCACTAGTAGCAGCAGGATGGACAGTTTATGAAAGATTTCCATATGCTTTCACATGGGAAAGAGAAAAACAACTAGATATTGGATATGGGGTAAATTGGATGAAGTCTAAATACTTAGTTAAAAACCCAAAAATCTTTACTGATATTATTAAAAAAGTGACAAAATTTTATGGAGCATCTTTAGTAAGTATTACTGATGTTAATGAAAAATGGATTTATAAAACAGGATTTAAAAGACCAGACCAAACTAGTGAAGCGGATGCAAAAGAAGAGGTGCGTGCGGGTAATGTTGCTAATTCTCTAATACAACAACCGATTAACTTGCCAAAAAATATCAATAAAGCAATAGTTATCGCAATTGAGATGAATCCAGATGCCATATCAACAGCACCAGCTCAACCAGCAGCAGCAGCGGTAGCTATTGCATATTCTAAAATGGCTTTCATAATTTCATGTCTAGGTGAATTTATCAGAAATCTAGGATATAGAGCTATTCAATGTGGAAATGATACAGCACTTAGCATCCCATTAGCAATTGATGCTGGACTTGGGGCATTAGGGAGAAATGGTTTATTAATTACTCCGGAGTTTGGTCCAAGAGTAAGGATATGCAAAATATTTACTGATTTACCTTTAATCTCAGATATCCCAAATTTAGAATTCATAAAAAAAGTTAGAAAAAAATGTAAAAATTGCTATAAATGTGCCGAAGCTTGTGAAACAGATGCAATTACTAAAGATGTAGACCCAAACTTTGACTCTCCTACAATTTCTAATAATCCTGGTGTCAAGAAATATTATGTTAATGTAGAAAAGTGCTTTGAATTTTGGATTGAAAATTCAAGTGATTGTGGTAATTGCATTGCTGCCTGTCCTTTTTCTAAAATTAAAAGATTCTTGACTCCAACTGAATTTTGGAATTTGAAATAAAGATATAATTCAATTAATTGTTTTAAAATTAAAATAAATTTTTAGGATGATATTATGGAAAATGTGAAAGTTGGAATAATTGGCTCTGGTTTTTCTGCTGAGTTTCATTTATACTCTCTTAAAATGCTGCCTAGTGTAGATATTGTAGGCATAAGTTCGAGAAATGAAAAAACAGCAAAAGAATTATTGGCGAAATTCAACATTCCTAATAATAAATTTATAGATTATGATAAACTGTTAAAATTAGAGTGTGATGCTGTATCTGTTTGTCTACCGAACTATTTGCATAAGGATATTACAATAGATCTATTAAACTCAGGAAAACATGTATTAATGGAAAAACCTTTAGCTAATAATGTAAAAGAAGGCAAAGAAATGATAGATGCTGCGAAATCAGCTAATAAAAAAATATTTTACTGTGAGAATAATATGTATGCTCCTGCTTTTAATAAAGCAAAAGAAATAATAGATGAGGGGGGACTTGGCGAAATATATATGGGTCGTGGAAAGGAACAACACTCTGGACCTCATTCAGCTTGGTTTTATAAAAGAGATAAAGCAGGAGGAGGTTCATTAATTGATTTAGGGATTCATGATATTGCTTGTATAGTATGGTTTCTTGGCTACGATGTTAAAGAGGTATTTTGTCAAACAAAGACGTTGTATCCAAATAGGAGGAAATTTGGTAAATGTGAAGTTGAAGATAATGCTTTGGGAATATTATATTTTGAGAATGATGCACAGGTGGTTATTGAAGAATCATGGACCTCTCCAGGAGGTTATGATATACGGTATGAGTTATTTGGTACAGAGGGTCAAATTAAAGTAGCCCCAACTTTCTCTAATTTGATAAGTGTCTATAGTGAGAAGGGATATGGTTATGCAGTTGAAAAAGCAGGAACTACAAAAGGCTGGACTTTTCCTGTGCCTGCAGAATTTTGGTCTTTCGGGTATCCACAAGAAATGAGACATTTTGTTGATTGTATGGTTGAAAATAAAAATACTTTAACAGATGGAAAATATGGACTGAAAATACTTAAAATCATTGAAGCAATGTATAAAAGCGCTGGAACTAAAAAGATTGAGGAAGTTATCTATTAAATTATATAATTCAACTAAGGAAATTATAAGAACATATACAGAAAATTTCAAGTTTCATACTCTTTGTATTCCCTCTTGTACCAAGTCCTTTGAGCTTTTTTAAGATCTTCTGATAAATCTTCATAAGGTGATATTTTTTCATCCAGTTTGCAATCAACACCATATCGTATATTATTTTTTGGATGATTATAACCAGTTTTTGATATTCCATTAGCTGCTCTAAGTGCTGTACGTCTAGCTATTAATGAAGCACCTTTTATATAGAAATATCTCCATGTATCTTCTTCTTCAATCAATTCTATGAAAATACCCTCGTCCATGTCTAAATCAGATTCTAAAGGCCGGAATTGTCCCATAATATCATTCCATTTTAACGTCAAATTTCCTTTTTTTTCAGCCATGTAAACATCAAACCTCAGCTTAGTTAGTAAGATTAAATTTATTTATAATATAAAAAATTTTAATTTATCTTGATTTTAATTATAAAATTAATATTATTTTAATCTTCTTTTAAGGATACTATAGATTAAACTGCTGAATCTCACTTCTACCTTGGAGATAAAAACATTTTACTGGCAATATTAGTCATTCCTGAAAAGATATCATAGACTATACATTATATGTCGATTATGAAAACTTTATATAAGTTAATTTTAAATTATTATACAATTTTGATTTTTTCGCTGATAGAAAAATTTTGTGAAAATTTTGAAACTTCAATATGGTAATTTTACAAAGATGGGTCCAATTTTTGGATGTTCTTTTAAAAATTTGATGAAATTATTATTATCTAACGGGTATATAGCTGTTAAACATTATCCTCGTATTCTTTTTATGTATGCTGTTACTATTGTTGGAATTCCATTTCGCATACGTGAAAATTTGCTTTATAATAAAAAATTAAAAAGAACAAAACTTTGTTCTCCTCCAGTGTTTATATTAGGTCATTGGAGAAGTGGTACTACTCACCTCCATAATTTATTATGTCAAGATCCTCAATTTGGATTTATCACCATGCTCCAAGCATCTTTTCCTAAATCATTTTTAAGCAATAATTTCTTTAAATTTTGGATGAAAAATTTTTTACCTGAAACACGACCAATGGATAATATGAAAATGGGAGTTGAAGAAGCACAGGAAGATGAAATGGCATTAGGAAACCTATTTCCTTATACATTTTACAATGCTTTATATTTTCCAAAAAGAATGGTGGAATTTTATTACAAATATGTGCGATTTAGAAATATTTCTTCAAAAAATATTGAAAAATGGAAATATTATTATGATTATTTGCTTAAATCAACCACGCTAAATATGAAAGGCAAACGTCTTATCTTAAAAAATCCAGTAAATACTGCAAGAATTAAAATTTTATTAGAACTTTACCCAGAAGCGAAATTTATTCATATATTTAGAAATCCTTATATTATATACTTATCTACACGACATTTTTATAAGAAAGCAATTGAACAATTTATGTTCCAAAATGTTTCGATGGGAATAATTGAAAGAAACATTATTGAAATCTATAAAAATATGATGAAGAGTTATTTTAATGAAAAGAAATTGATACCTAATGGAAATTTAGTTGAAATAAAATTTGAAGATTTAGAACTTGATCCAATTAATCAACTAAAAATTATTTATACTACTTTAAATCTCCCTGGATTTGAGAAAAATAAAGATAAATTTACAAAATATTTGGAGAAGCTGAAAAATTATAAAAAAAATAAATTTCAATTAACTAATAGAGTTATAGAGATGATTAGAAGACATTGGGTTTTTACAATCAACAAATGGAATTATGAAGTACCTAATTTAATTTAGAGAAATCGATAAATCAGAGGGATAAGAAAGTAGAAATATTTGAAATTGAATATTTAGAATAATTTCATGATCAAATTTAAAAAGTTTATTTATTTAATGTTTGAATGAATTCTACTATCCGATCTAGTTTACTTTTAGAGGATAAGAGGATTTCGTGAGGGAATTCAACACTTTTTGAATATATATCTGAAACGATTGGAAAATATTTATTATCACTTTTTTCTCCTCCCCAATTCGCATTACTATAATCAATACCTTTTCGTAAATCAATGTGTTTAAAACAATTTAAACTATGTAAAGGTGGGTAGCAATCATCGGTAGGTATTTTGTTATCGTTTAAATATTTATAAAATTCTT
>CAYSZJ010000131.1:0-11901 GCA_964435435.1 uncultured archaeon | reverse complement strand
GTTATTTAGATAATGAAAATGACCAATTATTAATTATAACTGGCCCGAATATGGCGGGAAAATGTGTTAAGAAAGATACTATGATTTTTACGGAATACGGAATTTTACCTATAAATTGGTTTAAACCAAAAAAAATTCAGAATGAATCCTTTAAGGAACTAAATATTAATCTGGTTGGATTAGGAGGAGTTGTTAAAACATCTCACTTTTATTCAGATGGTATAAAACCTACAATAAAAATAAAAACAAGATTAGGTTATCATATTGAAGGCTCATTAAATCATCCAGTATTAGTAAGAACAGCTTCAGGTAAAGAGTTATGGAAAAAACTTATGGAGATCTCAGAGGAAGATTATCTTATCATTAATCGGAAAAATAATTTATGGGGAAATGAAATAAAAATCGAGTATAATCCTCCTGAATATGAAACTGGAACTCCAATATACCCATACGGAGGAATTAAGTATCCACTTCCTATTAATATGGATGAGGATTTGGCATACCTATTAGGATTATTAATAGGAGATGGAACTTTAACATATAAACACTATATCAATTTTACATCAAAAGATAAATTTCTAAAAAAAGAATTTTATCGTATAATCAAACAATTATTCAATTATGATGCTAAATCCAAGAAAGAAGATAAATCAGAACATTATGTATCTAGTCTTTATATAAGAGATTTCTTATTTTACTTAGGATTAGATTATGTTAAAGCTTATCAAAAAATCATCCCCGACTGTATCCTTAGAGCTCCGAAAAATATCGTTAGATCTTTCCTTCAAGGTTTATTTGATACTGATGGAACAGCAGATAAAAGATATGGAAATGTATCATATTCTACTACTTCAAGTAAATTAGCATCTCAAATTCATATTTTATTATTAAATTTTGGAATTACTAGTTCTTTAAAACCAAATAAAACTTCTGGTAGAGTAATATATAATATAAATCTATATGGTGAAGATTCAATAAAATTCTATCAAGAGATTAATTTTCATTTGCCTAGGAAATCTGAAAGAAAAAAATTATTGAGTCCAATACGTATGACAAATATTAATAGTATTCCATATCTAGAGAAATTATTGAAGAATATTCAAAAAAGAATTGTAGAAAAAAGCAATAATATTCCTCATAATGATAAATTGAAATATAAGAAGAAGATTGGGGGAATTTTCTATTCCTATATCCGCCAGAACAGAAATATTTCTTTTGATAAATTAAAAGAATTAATTAACTATTGTAAAAAATATAAAGTTGATTATGAAGAATTATACGAAATTCATGAAAATAATTTCTTTTATGATAAAATAGAAGAGATAGAACATTCAAAAGCAGAATTATATGATTTTAACATCCCTGAATCTCACTCTTTTGTAGGAAATGGGATTATAAATCATAATTCTACTTACCTAAGGCAAGTGGCTTTAATATGTATTATAGCACAGATGGGATGTTTTGTTCCAGCAAAATCCGCTACAATAGGTTTTATTGATCAAATTTTTACGCGAATAGGGGCTTCAGATGATCTTGCGAGAAAATTAAGCACTTTTATGATTGAAATGACTGAAACAGCTAAAATTTTAAATTATGCTACTGCAAGAAGTCTTGTAATTATAGATGAATTAGGAAGAGGAACAAGTACTAGTGATGGTCAAAGTATAGCAACAGCTACTCTTGAAAAACTTCATCAGTTAAAAATCAAAACTTTATTTAGCACCCACTATCATCAATTAACAGAAATTAATTTACCAGGAGTAAAAAATTACCATTTAGATATTATTGAAAATGATGATGGGAGTATAAATTTTGTTAGAACATTAAAACCTGGGAGCACTGACAAATCCTATGGCATTCACGTCGCAAAACTAGCAGGGATACCAGATGATGTTATAATAAGAGCTTTTGAAATTCTTGAACAGATAGAAGAAAAAGATCCATTTAAAACAACAATTAAAAAGAATGGAAACGAAAACTCATCCGGAAAATATTATGATAAGATAATAAACGGAAAAAAAGTTGAGCTTGAAAAACTTAACTCTGAATTGAAATCTATTAATGAAACAAGAAGTAAATATGAAGAAGTTTTGAGTAAAAAAGAAAAGGAAATAGAAAGGAAAAAGAATGAAATTAAAGAGCTTGATGCTAAAATTGAAAGTGCTAAAACAGAAGTTTCCCAAATGACACCTCCAAAGAAGAAAAAACTTGTACAGACTAGTTTATTCGAACCTATTAGCAAGAAAGAAATATTATCAGAGAAAGAAATTAAAGATTTAATTTCCAACATTAAGGAAATTGATGTTGATTCTCTAAAACGAGATGAAACAAAACGTCAAATTATTGAACTAAAAAAGAAAATTGAGAATCTAAGTTAAGCTAAAATAACTGGAATAATGAAGACTATTGTTGTTAAATAGATATAATAAATTGCAATTATCGACACTAATATAATCCTGCAAACATTTTTTCTTTTCTCATTTTTTATATTTTCTAAAAATATTATCAATAATAAACTAATAAACATTAAATGAGACGGTTGTAAAGCTTTCCAGAGAATTGAATCAAAATTGAATAGAATCCCTCTGATTTCAGCATCACTATGACCCCAATTTGTCACCATTTGAAAGAAATAATCATGAAAGATCATATATGGAATGCAAATGATTATGAAGGGAATTAAGAAATAAAGAAGATCTTTCCATTTTATTTTTTTAGCAATTAATAAGACGGGAAGGAACACTATTGCTGTAATTTTAAATGTAGCAAGAGTAAAGAGAATACCTGAAATCCAATTTTTATCTTGTTCCAAAAAAACAAGTGAATAAAATAAGAAGAATACTATTAAAAAATTGACATTATTATAATATGCATCAATACTATAACCTACAGTGCTAAAAATGTAAAAAATAAGCAAATCTTTTTTGTTTTTAAACATTTTTGGTGATTCTTTAAGTACTATTATCGCTAATATCAATCGCAAGACATCCCAAACATAAACACCAATATAAACATTAAAAGGGAGAATATATATAGGGAAAAATAGAAAATACCAGAAATAAAGATAATAAGGAGGCCAGTTTGAAATTGTAATATCATCATAGAAATTAATCAAGCCATTCTCCATGCCTTCTAAAAGGATTTTAAAATCAATATCCTTTGTTTCTTTTATCCAAGGTAGGATTTCAAAAAAATTTAAGAATATCCTCAATATAATAAGGGAAACAGTAATTATTATGAATATATAGATGAAATATTTGTGAATTGGATATTCTTTCTGATTCTCTTGTTTTTGTTCTAGCATAAATTGTTATTATATATTAAATGAGATTTAAAAGCCTTACTTATATTTGTTAGTTTATTTAAACCTTAATAGAGTATTATTTTAAATTTAGTAATAATGTGAAATATATTAACTAAATAGAATTATCATTTCATTGTAAAAGATTAAAAAAAATTGATCCTGCTGTGAAAATTAGAAAAATTAAAAAAATCTTAGAACCTGAAAAAATAGCTGCCGGAGAAGTAGTCGAACGGCCTGCTAATGTCGTAAAAGAACTTATAGAGAATAGTATTGATGCGGAAGCTAATGAAATTAAAATAATTGTTAAAAAAGCAGGAAAATCATTAGTTCAAGTTATTGACAATGGATTTGGTATTCCTCCTGAAGATCTAGAGATTGCCTTTGAAAGACATACAAGTAGTAAAATAAGGAGTATTGAGGATTTAGATGAGCTTTCTACTTTAGGATTTAGAGGTGAAGCACTTGCTAGTATTTGTGCCGTAAGCAAAGTTGAAATAACGTCAAGAATAGCTGTAAATGAAAGGGGTGTATGTTTAGTTATTGAAGGAGGTAGAATAATATCTAAAAATGAAGTGTCCTGTCCTGTTGGAACAAATATCAAAGCTAAAAATATATTTTATAACATACCTGCAAGACAGAAATTTCTTAAAAAAGATTCGACAGAATTAGGTCATATTACAGATATTCTACAAAGATATTCTTTAGCGTTTCCAGAGCTTCACTTCATTTATCGTCATAATGAATTAGATATCTTAAATTGTCCGGCTAATAATGATCTAAGAGCAACTATATTTCATATATATGGAAAGCAAGCTGCTAAGCTAATGGAACAAATTAATTACTCTGATAAAGAATCTTCATTGAAGATTTATGGTTTGTTAGGACATCCTCAAATTGCAAAAAAGAACAGAACCTATTCAAGTTTATTTTTAAATCATCGTTATGTTGTAAGTGATGTATTGTTTAGAGCAATAAAGGAAGCATATGAAGGAACATTGATGATAAATAAATATCCATTTTTTATTATATTCTTAGAACTTGATCCTTCTATAGTAGATTTTAATATTCATCCTAAAAAACTTCATGTCAGGTTTGAAAAAGAGGAAGCATTGCTTAATAAGGTTTACAACATAATTCGAGATTTTATTGAAGATAAATTCATTGCCAAAGAAGCTAAATATATATCTACTGAATTACAAGAATTTTTACCTAAAAAAGATAAGGATATTGATATATTGGAAGAATCTGTCGAAGCTAATTTAGAAATAAGAAACACAGTAATAGAAGAGAAAAAAAAAGAAAGAGATAATGAAATGATTGAAGAGAGTGTGCAATTAAGTTTACTTGATCATGCTCTTAAAGGAAATAAAGCTTTAGCAGAATCGTATTTAAGAGAAAAATTTATTATTTCAAAAGATTTTCCTAAAATTCGTCTTATTTCTTATACTGGCCAATTAAGTAATAAAATTTATGTTGTTTTAGAGGGTATTAATGAAATTAGTGAAGGAGGTTTATTCATATTAGACCAACATGCTGCCGCAGAAAGAATTAAAAAAGAACAACTTCTAGAATCCTATGAGGGTGCTAAAACCAATATACAAAAGCTAATTTCACCTCTAAAAATCGATGTTTCTCCAAGTGAAAAAATCTTTTTAATAGGTAATTTACATGAAATAAAGAAGTTGGGATTTAATTTTGAACATTTCGGAGGTAATACTTTCATTTTAAGAGGAATTCCAGTTATTATGGGTAAGCTTCCAGATATTAATATTATAAAAGAAATTGTTAGCGATATTACCAAGATTGGTAAAGAAAAAAGTTTTTCAGAAGTAAAGGAGGAAATTATAAATTATTTAGCTTGTCATAAAAGCATTAGAGGTGGAGATGATCTAACTTTAAAAGATATAAAAAACTTATTACAAGATTTAGCAAATTGTAAAGATTCTTATCATTGTGCTCATGGAAGACCTACTTTAAGATTTTTTTCTTTTAAAGAATTAGATAAATTATTTAAAAGAACAGGTTAGAGAAAAAATATTATTATAATAGTAAAAACTTATTTTTTATTTTTATGCTTTTGAAAAAGCGATAGCTTCAATACCTTGAATCCCACTAACATATCCGAATAATTCTTCAAGCTTATCGGTACCACCCCATTCTTCAGGATATCTCACTCTAACTCGTGCTTTTTTTAATCCAAACGCAACGGGCATTATATCATATCGTTCAATATTGCAGGTATCAGGTATCACTTTTTTTAATTTTCCGACAAGTTCTTCAAAATCTACATCAGTGTCTTCTGGAATAACATCAATTAAAGCAATAAATTCTCCCATTTTTACTCCCTTATTACATTTTTTATAAAAATTTTGTATATATTAGAATTTTTCTTTTAATAATATAACAAGATGAGCTCCATTTCCTTCATAACAAATTTATCAATTATTTATCTCTAAGGTCCTGTAAATTCGCATTTTAAACATTTATATTCATTACCAGATTCTCTACAACGTTCACATCTCCAAATAGTTACATCTCCACACTGAGGACAAGGAAAATGAACTGCTGCTTCATAAGGGGCTATAGGTCGTCCACATCCAAAACAAATATTCTTTTTATAAGAGCTCATGAAATAGTTAGAAATTACTTTAATAAGACTTGGATTTTAAAATATATTATAACTTTAATTATTTTTGGTTTTGAAGAATAGAACTGATTAAAGAACTTTTATATGATTAACTGTATAAATTTAATTTAATTATTATTGAAGAAAAAGTAAATCAAATTTTAAATGAATTAACAATATTATTAGTATATACATCATTTGAATATTGTTAAAGAACTACTCTAAATATAAGATAGGTAAGAATTCAATGCCAGAGAATAAAGTAAAAAAATATTTTTCTTTGATTGAAGCATGGGCGTGGTGCGGTATCTGCGAAGATATGGTAGAAATTGAAATTGATAAGAAAGAAATCATTGATGGATTGAAGATGGGTATATATACAAAGGAATATAGACATTCAAACCTTTATCCTAATCCTGATGATCCTGATGACCTTTCTGGACAAGAACATACTGTATATGTGTATATAAATGATAATTTTGATGTAACGGGCGTAAAGACCTTCTTTGGAGAATCTCTTAGCACTGAAGAAATTGCTGCAGAAGCTACTCAAGCTGGAGGTGAAGTAAGAATTCCCATAGTTGTAAAAGAGATTCCACCTATGGCAGTTCAACTAGGTATGCTTACAAAAGAGGAGTTTATGGTTTTAAAGATCTGTGATGGTATGAATTCCATCGAACAAGTAGCCGAAATTGCTCAGAAAACCATAGAAAAAATAGAAAAAATGATGAATAAGCTAAGAAAGAAAGGTTTAGTTAAAGTTATTAGAAGAACTTAATTTTCGAGTGTCTTTTTTTAAAGTCCAATTTTTGATTTTATGCAATAATTCTAAATCTTACATTTAAGCTTTATTAAGGAAATATGGCAAAAACCTAAAAAGAAAACAGAAAAATTAATTTTAGGTTCTTAAATAGTTATTACTTTTAAAAATCTTCTTTTCTTTTTAATTAATTTGTTAAATTCTAATATATATTTATTAATTTTTAAGAAAACTATGTATATCGTCTAACACGTGAGATTTACGAACTATCGTAAGTTTTAAAAATAATCCAACCCTACTAAAAACAATTCAGTAAATTTATAATTATTAAGAAAAAAGGTGGAAAATAATATTTTCATCTGGATTATAATTTTTTCATTTTTAGGGAGTATTGGATCTATTATTCTAGCCATTGGTTTTATTAATTTAAATAAAGATAAGCAAAAATCACTAGTTTCATGCTTGGTTGCTTATGCTACAGGAACTCTACTTGCAGCCGCAGCACTGGGAATGATACCTACAGCAATATCAAAAGCGGGAGGTAAAACGCAAAGCGTTATGGCTTTCTTTTTAGGTGGAATTATGTTTTTTTTTATTCTTGAAAAATTAATTATTTGGCGTCATTGTCACGATGCTGAATGTGCCGTCACAGGTGAGGCCGCAGCCCCTATTATTCTTATTGGAGATGCATTTCATAATCTTGTAGATGGAATTGTGATTGCTGCATCATTTTTAATAAATTTTACCATTGGAATAGCTGTAAGTCTCTCTGTTATCGCTCATGAAGTTCCTCAAGAAGTAGGGGATTTTGCAATACTTATCGATAAGAATTATTCAAAAAAGAAGGCTTTTTTGTATAATACTCTTTCAGGATCAACAACAATACCCGCTGCTATAATAGGATATTTCATTTTAGAAACAATTTCAATTGCAATTCCCTATGTTCTCGCAATCTCAGCAGCAAGTTTTATTTACATTACGTTATCAGATTTAACGCCTGAACTTCATCAAAAGATAGGATTAAAACACAGTATAAGACAATTATTTTTAATTTTTGCTGGAATTGTGACTATGATATTAATCTTTTTATTAAAATCAATAATGGAATAACCTTATAATAAATATTAAATGGATAAAATGTTAGGTTGGATTATATTATTTAGTGTTTTGGGAAGTGTTGGAGCGATATTAGCTGCGGGAGCTTTTGTCTTTTTTGGTGAGAAATATCAGGACGCGCTTATTCCTATGCTTATAGCCTTTGCAACAGGAGTTTTACTTGCAGCTGCTTTCTTAGGTTTAATTCCTGAAGCTGTGGAGACTGTTGGAGAACCTCATTTAATAATGCCTTATATATTAGGAGGAATTTTATTTTTCTTTATAATGGAAAAGATAATAATCTGGAGAAATTGTCGTGATCAAGCCTGTGAAGTTCATTCTCATGCCTCAGGCCCTATTATTCTTCTTGGAGACGCATTGCATAATCTTACGGACGGAGTTGTTATAGCTGCTGCATTCCTTTTGGGTTATAATCTTGGTATTGTAGCTGGAATAACCATTATTGTTCACGAATTAGCGCATGAAACCGGAGATTTTGGCGTCCTACTTCATTCAGGATATTCTAAAAAGAAGGCATTTACTTATAACATTATATCAAGTTCAACAACTATACCAGCTGCTATAATCGCTTATTTTTTATTAGGACCATTTGAATTTGTTGTTCCATATTTATTAGCAATTTCTGCAGCAAGTTTTATTTATATTGCGTTATCAGATTTAACACCTGATCTTCATCAGCATTTTAGTTTAAAGTACAGTATGCGTCAACTTTTACTTATAACTGCTGGAATTCTAATTATGTTTGCGCTTCTTACATTAGGAGGGCATAATCACTAAATAATATAAATACAAGTTTTAATGATCAAGATGTTAGATTTAGATTATAGAGTTTTAAAAGAAATTTATCGTTCTACAAAACCATTGAAAGTGGGTGAAGTTGCAAAAATACTTAAAATTCCTCACTCTACAATAGGTAGCTGTATTAAAAGGTTAGAGGAAATTGGGTACGTAATTTATGAACGTTATAAACGCGTTAGTTTGTCAGAAAAAGGGAAAGATCTTGCTGATGAATTAACTCGACATGCACGACTTCTTGAATTATTACTTTATAATGAATTAAACTTAAAGAAACAAGAAGCTCATAACGAATCTGAAAAATTCCATCTACTTTTTTCTTGTAATACAATAAATAAAATCTGTGAAAAATATGGGCATCCTAAATATTGCCCATGTGGTGAAAAAATATTAGATTCAACAGAATGTTATTGTAACAACTGTATATGATTAGGAACGATTACATGAATTTATTATTTTCTTACCCTCTTTTAACCCCAAGTGAAGAGCTCTTATATTTCTATCAGGATCCCTGAGCCATTCTTTTATAACTTCTTCGTAATGTTCAATTTCAATAAAAGGTATTTTACCAGTTGGGATGGCAAAACCAAGCATGATGAGATTAAGATATAAATTCGAGTTAAACTCTCTCAAAGACAATTCTGTTGCATTCATAAAGTACACATTGTTGGAATAACCAGTAAGTATCTCTTTTATTTTATCTAATGATGGATATTCTTCTAAATTTGCAGTAATCATGATTCCTGGAATAGTTCTTGAATTTAAAACAAAAGAGGTTTTATTCGAGGCAAATATTCCTCTTCTTAATGCTTCTACTGGTTCAAAACAAATATAGAGATCTGCATCTCCATAACAAATAAGAGGACTCTGTAGATTCTTTCTTTCATCTTTAAAGGTTTTCTTTTGATACCGTGTATGGCTCATGATTGCTCCCTCCCGCTGTGCAAGACCATGATCTTCAGATCCGAAGTTTCTTTCAACGCCAGCCTTCTGTGAAGCTAATTCTATTAATCTCTTTAAGGTTATTACACCCTGTCCTGCAGTACCAGCGATAACAATATTTAATATGTCTGTTTCTTTAAATTGCACGGAAAGGCACCTCTATGTCTAATGAGTTATAAATAGTTTTATGAATTGCTCCATTTGGGCAAATCTCATAACATACTCCACATTTAATACAACGATCTTGATCAATTTGCATAGACTCGAATCCATCAACTTCAGTTCTTCTTATTGCTGGACAACTTAAGACACGTGCGCAGTCATAGCATATTTGACACCCATGGATGTAATACTCAGTTTCTTGTACTTTTTTGTCTTGTTCCTTAAGTCTGCGCACTTGATCCATTCTCCATCTATGTGCTTGTAACCCACATTCTCGTTTTATAATTATAACTTTTAAACCATTGTTATTTAATGCTTCTTCAATGCTTTTTATCAATTTTTTTGGTTTATATGAGTCCTCTACTCGTAACCACGGAACGCCTACTGCTTTACATACTTTTTCAATTGAGACTCCTTGGTTAATTAAGTATCTAAGAACATCATTTTGATGACCTGTCATTGCTGTCCAAGAGTTTTCAAAAATAATGAGTAATATGTTTGAGTTATATCCTACTGCTTCTGTTAATGGAGACATACCTGTATGAAAGAATGTAGAATCACCAATCATAGCAACTACTTTTTGATTTGTTTTTGTTGACATACCAATTGCTGCGCTTAATCCTCCTGACATACATATTACTAAATCAGAACATTGTTGGGGTGGGAAAAAAGACATTACATAACATCCAATATCTCCACAAATTATTGTATTTTCTAATTGATTGGTTGCCTTTAAAATGGAATAAAGAGTAGCTCGTTCAGGGCACCCTGCACAGAATGTTGGAAATCTACTAGGGATAATATTTTTATATGAATTAAAGTAATCAATAGCTTTTATCATTTGCTGGTGCGGTTGCTTATTGAATATCTTGGCTAAGCAATTTGCTACTAATCCTGTAGAATATTCGTTATATTTCGGGAAGTATTTTTGTCCAATAATTTCAACGTTTATTTTGTGGTTATGCGCAATTTCAGCTATTTTCATTTCTAAAAATGGTTCTAATTCTTCAACAATAATTACTTTTTCAAGATTTTGCATATACTCAATTATTTGGTTATAATTTAATGGATACACCATTCCAAGCTTTAAAACTGAGATATCATTTAGTTCTAATTGATTGAATGCTTCCATGGTATATCCAAAGGGCATTCCGCTTGTTATTATGCCTATTTTATTATCTCCAGGAATTATCCTGTTTAATCCTAAGTTTGGAACTATCTCTCGTAATTTTTCAATGCGTTCATACAATCTAATATGATTGTTAATCGCATGTGGTGGTAATGAATTGAATTTTGGAATATTTCTAATAAACTCCCCCTTGTTTTTACCTTTTACTAAAGGTTCTAATTCAACATACCCTCTAGAATGCGCACTTCTTGTCGTAGTTCGTACATTCATCACTAAATCATATTCTTCTGAAAGATCGAATGCTATTTTAATCCAATCTTTACATTCTTGGGGTGTATGGGGCTCTATAGTAGGAAGGTGTAGCATCCATGCATAAAATCGCTCATTTTGTTCTTGATGAGATCCTAATGATCCAGGATCAGAACCAACAGATATAACCATTCCGCCTGGATTCGGCCCGCTTAATGCAATTACACTCAAGGCGTCACTTGCTACATTTAATCCTACGTGTTTCATCGGGTTAAGACTTCTACATCCTGTCCATGCGGCTCCTGCACAGGAGGATGTTGCAACTGCTTCATTTACAGCCCATTGATGAGTTAAATATTCTCTAATTTCTGGATTTTTTCGTAATATTTGATGAAAATATTCTCCAATATCGCTAGTAGGTGTGCCAGGATACTGAGATACGTAAGATACGCCTGCTTCTAAACATCCTCTCACGATAGCCTCATTTCCAAGCATTAGAGCTTTTCCTTCATCATCAATAAAGCGATTATCTTTTTCCATGAAAATACGCTCTTATAGTGTTTTAAATTAATTTATCTATTAAGAGTATTTTTAATTTCCCTTCATTTTTAATTTTTTTTATCAAATATAAACCTTCAGTCTCTTTTCTTTTAAATCTGATACTCTCCTTCAATATTATTGGAATGAGGCTGACAGAACAGATTCAATTAACGACCACTACAAAATTATCTTATCTATTTCATTTATCCAAGAATCTCTATAATCTTGCCAGTTATTATGTGAGACAAGAATACTTTTATTTAGGAAATTGGTTGAGA
>CAYSZJ010000130.1:0-11919 GCA_964435435.1 uncultured archaeon | reverse complement strand
TTGGCGCAGGCAGGTAGCGCAACCGGCTCTTAACCGGCAGGTCGGGGGTTCGAAATTAGTTGGAACTGTTCCAGCTAACGAGATTCCCTCATAGCCCGATTTCCTGCCTTAATGAGCTTTAAATGACAAACTCATCAATCTCCAACCTTAATGTTATATAATCATTTAATTTGAGTTGTTTCATAATTTAAACAAAACATAGTCTCTATCTCATCAATATCTAAATCTTTAAAATAACTTTACCCTTTAAAGAATTTTATTTTATTTTTAAATTGAAATCTACATCTTTTAATAAATGTATTATCTAATCTCATTTCACTAACGATTATACATTGTTAAGGTTCTAATTTATATTAATTGAATTAAAAATTATACAAAAAACATTAAAAATAAGCTAAATTTTACACGATTTTTATTAATAAGAAATATTTTACTTTAAATCTAAAATCAACAAAAACCATACAAAGATCCCAAAACGAAGGGGTTCTTTCTTCTATTTTCTAACTAATAAAGGTCTATTAACTTTACTATCAAGTGAAAATACAAAATAAGCAAGAAATAAGAAAAAATTCTTTTTAAACTTAAGGATAAATATGACGTTCCCCTCTCTCGACATAGAATTGTCTGTTTTTTTCATAGCAATCAACGCAAAACCACGCTTCAAGACTACACTAGGAGGGAGAAAAAATAATATGGTTCAAGTTGGAAATAGAATTAAAGTACTACACATGGTCAACGATCCAAGTTGGGAAAAGACTATTCATAAGGGAGATCTCGGAACAGTTACCCGAATTAGCACAATTGAGCTTCTAAATCAAACTCAAATCTGGGTTCAATTCGATAATGGATCTCATTTAGCTCTATTAGATGGTGTTGATCAGTATGAAATAATTGAAAACTAATGATTAAAATCTAGAGGAAGAAAATAAAAATGAGCAGATTTATTACTGATTTTATTGCTTATATGCAATCGAAGTATAAATCTTCTGAGTTATATGACAGATATGAAAAAGGCAACCTATTAAAATTTCTATTACCTAGCGCCAGAGGAAACTATGAGATTTTTACAAATCTTAATATTAGTTTAAATATTGATACACTATTTCGAAATCTGAAAAGTCAAATGGTTTCAAAATAAATCCATCTGCTTTAGTTTCACCCATTTTCTTTTCAACTTCAGAACCAGGAATAGCTGTTAATAAATAAATAGGTACGGATTTATATACCTTATGATCTTTAATCATTTTGCAGATCTCATACCCCGAAATGTCTGGAAGTATGATATCCAGCAAGATTAACTTGGGAAGTCCACCCCGCAATTCTTCTAATCCTTTCGTGCCACTTACTACTCCTTTACACTTATAACCTTTACTTTCGAAATAGCTGGTAAGCAATCGGATTGTCGCAAGGTCATCTTCAATCAGGAGAATATCATATTGAGGTTCAATCTCTTCTACCTTATTGTTATCCAAAAAGCTGATAATCTTGCTTTCAAGAAGCAAACTTTGGTCGAAAATATTTTTTATTGTTGATAATACCTTCTCATCTAAGTCATCTCTATAATTTTCTAAAAGGAGTTGGCTAAAACCTTTTATACTCGTTAATGGTTCTTTTAATGCATGAGAAATAGTTGAGATGGTTTTTTCATCAACTTTACTTAAACCTCCTCCCAGTATATCAGATTTTTGTTCAATGTAGTAATCAACACTGTCTCTAATTAATGCGGAAATTGTAGAATATTCATGGGTTTCTTTAAATTTTTGCCATTCAGATTTTGTTTTGTCTGATACATATAATGAGATACGTTCTTTATCTCTGTCATAAATTTTTTCTCCCTTCAACCACTTTTTAAATCCTTCTGTAATAGTACCACGCCATATAGCATATTTATCAGTCACTTCTTGGTATTCTTTCATTAAGTTTTTCACTTTTTCACTTTCCAAATCCAAGTTAGCTATTTCTTTATCCGTCATACTCGGTTTATCATCATCATTATCTATATCTTTCCCAGTTTTACTTTTTGCTTTTTTTTCTTCGCCCGGAATTTCTTTTCCATCTCTTATATTTTTTTAATCAGACTTTTTATAAATTTGTCAAATTAAAACTAATACTATTTTTGTATACTCTCTTATAAAATTGATGACTCCAAATTATATTTCTATTTTTTTTATAAAAATAATTATTTGTTTACAATATTTGGTAATTTTTTATCAGTTAATAAATCTTTTTTATTATAAAGTTAATGTATTATCGTGATTATGCCCAAATTATTGCAAAAAGACCTTATGTAATGCTAAGAATATTACTAAAAGAAATAGTTTCTATTAATTTTTCTTACTCTTCAAAATGTCAAAAATAACTTCAAAATCAGAAAAGTTAAATGGTTTTAGAATATAACCATTAGCTTTCGTTTCTTCAAGATTTTTTTCAACTTCAGATCCAGCTATCGCTGTTAAGAAATATAAAGGAATATTTGACCATTCTTTATCTGATTTTATGGTTTTACAAATATCATAGCCACTTAAATCAGGTAAAATTATATCTAATAAAATTAATTTAGGAATAGCATACCTTAATTCTTCTAAACCTTTAGATCCGCTAACAACGCCCTTACATTTATATCCTTTACTGTCAAAATAACTCGTGATCAAACGAATTGTTGCTAAATCGTCTTCAATTAATAGCACATCATATTCAGACTCTACTTTAATATTATCTAGAATATTGATTATTTTTGTCTCGAGAAGAACACTCTGTTCAAAAATATTTTTTACAGTGTCTAATATGTGATCATTCAATTTTTCTTTATAATTCTCAAGAAGTAATTGTGAATATCCCTTTATTGAAGTTAATGGTTCTTTTAAAGTATGAGAAATATTAGAAATTGTATGTTTATTTAATTTTTTCAGGATATGATTACTTTCTATGGATTTACCTTCAATAAATGCTTCTACTGCTTGTCTTATTAATTTAGAAATGGTCAAAGAGCCATTATTTTTTGTATAATCTAACCATTTGGTTTTAGTATCTTCAGAAACATATAAAGAAATTCGTTCTTTGTCTCGATGGTATATTTTCTCTCCTTTTTGCCATTTTTTATAGCCTTCAGTCACCACACCTCTCCATACTGAGTATCTCCCCGTTTCTTTTTCATATCTTTTCATTTCATCCGATTTCTCAATAGAATTATTATTAATTTTGATTAAATCCTTATCATCGGAATTTTCTTCAGTATCCCTTGATTTTTCTTCTGATCTCTTTGGTGCAGGAATTTTTTGACCACTAATTTTAGATCTAATTTTTTTGTAAAAAAATAATAAAAGAATTACTATTTAACGTTTTTTTATTATATAAATTTTGAGGGATGACCATAAGAAAAATATTTTAGCTCAAAAAAATCGCTTATAACTAAAATAAAATGACTTTTGTACACAAAGTAGTCATTATGAATTTATAAAACTAAATAAAAAATTTTATTACTCTTTAGTTTTAGACTTTTTTGTAGAGTGATTTTTATTTTATCCTAAATGTTACTTTAACTTCGACAAAATTGAGTTATCATTAAGAATTTTTACAACAATCAGTATAATGCCAATATTATATGGTTTCAATAATAAATCTTTAATAATTTTTTACAATAAAACGTATAACAAAAAATAATTTTTCAAAAAAAACGGATAAAAAATTGATTTTACCTAGATATTTTTTTATACAAAAAGTAACATTTATATACTTGAATCACCTATTTTGTTATAACGAACAGGATTTTTTCACACAAATATCTTAGATGTAAAAAAAAAGATTAATTTGTGTGTAAAAAAACTGAATAAAAATAAGGATTTCTTGAGTGTGTATCAAGAATCATAATATAAGATTTGGGATAAGGTAAGGGTTAATGGTTGTAGAAATAACACCACATACAAATTTTTGTCCAGAATGCGGGGGAGGTACCCTTTCAATCGAACAGAGAGGGGAGACAGTTTGTCAGCAATGTGGCTTGGTTTTAAATGAAAAACAAGTTGATATTTCTCATAGTGGGATAAGAGCGTATTCAAAGCAGGAAAAAGATAAAAAAGAGAGGACTGGATGTCCTATCTCTATTTTAATGCCTGATATTGGATTAAGTACGATTATTGACAGAACTAAGATTAAGAATCCTGATTTAAGGAGAGCAGCGAAGTGGAATACGCATTTATCATGGGAAAAGAGAAACATGCTTATAGCTATTACAGAGTTAAAGCGAATTGGCGGCAATTTAAATTTTCCTGAACGTGTTAAGAAGTCGGCGGTCCGATTATATAAGGAAGTATTTAAAAAGAATCTACTGAGAGGTAGATCTATAAATGGCATGATAGCAGCTTGTGCATATTATGTATGCAAACAAGAAAGGGTTCCAATAACACTTCAGGAGATTTTAGATGAGGCTTCTATTAATGATAACATTGTAAAGAAATGCTATAAGATCTTGGTAAGAGAATTAAATTTAAAATCTCAACATATAGATCCTGTTTCACTAATACCTCGATATTGTGCTGACTTAGGGTTAAGTATAAATATAGAAAAAGAAGCTATAAAGGTATTAAAGAATTTCATTCAAAATACATCTATTTGCGGTAAAGATCCAAAAGGGTTGTGTGCAGGAGCAATATATTTAGTATCGAAGCTAAAAAACCAAAAAGTAAGTCAAAAAGATATATCACGAGTTATAGGGGTTACAGAGGTGACCTTACGCTCAAGATATAAAGAATTTTTACATAATCTAACTTTTAAATTTCAAACAAATTAAGTTATCTTTTCTTTTCCATTTTTTTTCATAAAATAAGGGTTGAGGAGGAGAATCTCTTAATTTCTTATTTGAATTATTAAAAATTCAGTTAGTTTGTGTAATTATGTAGAAATTATGAATCTCTAAATTAAAAAGAATTGATTTTTTAAGGAAAGAGCTTAATTTTGGTGCCCAGTTCGCCTTGCAGCTATTTGCCCAACCTTCCTACCTGGAGGAGCATTTCTACTTGTTGTTGTAGATTTGTGAGGAGATTGCTTAGCGCCACCCCCATAAGGATGAGACACAGCGTTCATGGCTACACCTCTAGTTACAGGCCATTTTATAGCCTTAGATTTTATATAATGAAATTTATTTCCAGCTTTAAGGAATGGTTTATCAGTTCTGCCCCCTCCAGCGACAACGCCTACAGTAGCTAAACATTTTTGATTTATCCATTTAGTTTTTTTAGATCGAAATAGAAGTTCTACTTTATTGCCAGACTTGTCCCTAACAATAGCAGCAACACCAGATGCTCGTGCAAATTTACCACCATCTTGAGGTGTTGCCTCAACATTGAAAACAAGAGTTCCTAAAGGTATTTTTTTTAAAGGCAGAATATTTCCAACTTCTACTGATTGCCCATAACCAGTTTTTGATTGAATGAATTCTTGGCCAACAAAGATTCCTTCTGGGGGGAGCCATAAAGCTTTTTCTTTTGTATCTTGATATTGGATTCGAGCTACGGGAGCGCCCCTTCCTGGAGAATGGAGGAGATCTATTACTTTAAATTTAAATAATTTTTCCCCCTGTCTAAATGGGCGATATTTCACTTCTCCTACATGTCTATGACTTGGAGATCTAAAACCAAGAACGCCTCTGCCTTTTCTCTGTGCTAAAATTCGTTTACCCATTTACTTCACGATATTTTCCGGATATAAATTTAAATTATTTAAACTTTAAATTTTTTATTCTTTTCAATTAAATTTAAGAATTTAAATAAGAATATGATTATAATTAAATGAATCTTATTAAATAATTGTTGTTCTTGTAATGCTTGTTTTGACGTCTAATCAGGAATGTATTATATGAACCTCGCGTGTAGAGTTGGAAATCTCCCTTTATTATTCTTTTTCTCTTTGGACCTTTTTTTCCTATTCTCTGATTTTAGTATTGGCTTTTTCTAGCGCTTCGTAAACCAAATTGTCTATTCTGAGCCAATCAATTGGAAAAATCCAATTACTGTCTTCTGGACAATATTGTGTTAAGACTATTGAAATTACTTGATTCGTAGGATCTATATCAAAGAATGTATTAAAAGCTCCACCCCAACTATAATCTCCAATTCCACTTCTTGACATATTTTCTGCTATTTTCACCATTACACCCAATCCAAACCCATATCCTTCGTTTCTTTTTATTGATTCAGAATCTTCATATTTAATATACTGCATATCCAGAAAAGTATTATTATTCGGTAATTGATTGGATGTCATCAACTCTATTGTTTCCTTAGATACAATTTGGTTATCTTTATATCTTCCTCCATTTAGCATCATTAGACAAAATTTCATGTAATCTTCTAATGTGGATACCAATCCTCCCCCACCTGACAAGTACTGGATTTTATGTTTGAATCCTTCATAAATAGCCCCTTCTACTTCGATTAATTTGTCGTCTTGATTCTTTGTGTATATTTTTGTTAATCGCGTCCATTTTTCCTCAGGAACGTAAAAATCAGTATCATTCATACCTAGTTTATCAAAAATCTGTTCTTTAAGAAAAACGTCTAATTTCTTTCCTGAAAGTACTTCAATTAGGAAACCCAAGATTTCATGACTGAAAGCATACCACCAATATGTTCCTGGTGCGAAAGCAAGGGGGAGAGTCGCTAAACGCTTACTAAATTCATCTAACGGTGACATTATGGGGAACATATCTAGTTTTGTTTTTAGCCTATTTTCACCAGTAAAGCCAAATTTCTCTCCATATAGCTTGTCAACTGGGATTTCATCGGGATCATCACCATAACTAAGTCCAGATGTATGAGTAAAAAGCTGTTTGATGGTTATTGGGTTCTTAATTTCTTCTAATTCAGTTTCACCAGTTTTGTCATCATAAGATTTCAATATCTTAAGATTTTTGAACTCAGGAAGATATTTCTCAAGCGGATCATCTAAATCATATTTCTCCTCCTCGTGAAGAATTAATGCAGCCAAACAAGCAATTGGTTTAGTCATCGAATATATTCGGAAGATATCGTCAAAAGCAATTGGAATCTGATTTTCTTTATCTTTCCATCCAAATTTATTACAATATACTAGTTTATCTCGATGATAAATTGCACAAAGAACGCAACCAGTTTTATTATCATCTATATAACTCTGAAATTCAAGTGATAGTTTTTTAAAAGCTACAGGATTTATTTGTTTAATTTTCAATAAAAGGAAATAAGTTATTCTGGTTTATATTACTTCTTCAAAATTTATATATTAAAATCTTTTCTCCTAAAAAGGTTATGAAAGATGTAGGATTAGAGTTTATTGTTCTTTAGAAGTTCATCTATATTATAATTGAATGCAATTGGTAATTCTCTGTCTATAAATTCACCTGCGATATTTTGGAGCAATAATTTTTTAATTTCTTCAGGATCTCTAGTTTGTCCTAAAACCCACCCTAATTTAACATATCCAACCTCTGGTAATAGGTTTCTACCAGGAATAACACCCAGGTTTAGCAATTCTCGTCCTGTTGAATACACGTTCATACCAACAAACCCATTAAGTGTTTGGGTGGTCATGAGAATTGTCATTTTCTCTTGTACAGCTCTTTCTATCGAGTTGTAGAGAGTAGTCGGTAGATGTCCTAATCCAGTTCCAGCAAAAACGATCCCTTTATATCCTTTATCGATATAGAAATCAATTAATTCATTATCAATTTCAGGATATGAATAAATAAGGGCGACTTTCTTTTCAAAGTCAGTTAAGGCAGTGGTATTTGATTTTGATCTTCTTCTATAATCTTGCGTAAACATTTTAATTTCTCTATTCCTTACCATCCCAAGAGGGATATTATCAATTGTTCGAAATGTGTCTCTAATAGAAGAATGCATTTTTCTTACTAAAGTTCCTCTATGGATTAATCCATAATCATGTGACGTAGAACCTAGCATTGATACAACCACCTCGGCGATATTCGAACCAGCAACGACAGCAGCATTTATTAAATTTAAAGCAGCGTCAGATGAGGGTCTATCAGAGCTTCTTTGACTTCCAACCAACACTACGGGGATAGTTAGGCCCCTTAACATGAATGATAAAGCAGCACTGGTAAAAGACATAGTATCAGTTCCATGCCCTATCATTATGCCATCAATCCCAGAGTTTGCTGCTTCTTCAATTTTCTTAGCTAATTTTTGCCAGTATTCATGTTTCATATTTTCTGATAGAATTTCAAAAACCATTTCGCATTCAAGATTGCATATTTCTGCTAATTCTGGAACTGCACTAAATAATTCTCCTGGAGTAAAAGAGGGTATTACTGCTCCAGTATTATAATCTAATCTTGAAGCAACTGTTCCACCTGTACCTAATAGTATGACATTAGGAAGTTTTTTATTTTTTGGAAATTCTTTCTCTGGAATTTTATAGGAAACCTCTTTTTTTCCAATTTTTTTAATTTCTTGGATCTCAGAAACTTTTATACCAATATTGTAATTATTACTTAACTTAAGGTTAATGAAATTGGGTGCGGAATACTCACTTCTAGGCAAAATAATTCCTTCATAATTGGTTTTTGTAGTTTTAATTTGAACTATATCCCAAATTTCTATTTTATTCTTTTCTAAAAGTTTTTTTCCTTCTGCCTTATAACCTTTTAAATTTTCGCTCAACTATTTCAACTCCTTTAATTTTTCTTTGATTGTTATTTCTAGTTCCTTAGAAACAATAGCCCCATCTATTTTTCCTCGGACTTTTTTCATTACTTCTCCCATTAATGGTCCTTTTGCTCTCAATTCTTTTTCTTTTATCATTTTAGAGTTTTTATTTACAATCTCAGCTATTATATTTTTTAGATCCTCTAATGAAATACTCTCAATTTTTAATTTCTTCCTGATCTGATCAATCGAGAGCTCTGGAGAGTCTGCTTTAAGGCTCATCACTTCTTCAATTGCTTCTTTACTAATTTCCTTTTTTTTTAATAGAGCAAAAATTTCAAGAAAATCATTATCAGTTATGTTTTCCATATTTTTCCCTTCTCTTCTAAGGGCAGTTGTGGTTTCTAATAGAGTTGTGAAAACTAAAGAGGGATTATCAGGATAAAATTCTATTAAATCATCAAATAACTTGAGTCTTCCTGTAAAAATAAGATCTTTTATCAATCTTTCTTCTGTTTTGTATTTCTTAGAATATTGTTTTATAGTTACCCAAGGATATTCAGGTAAATTCTTCGTTATTTCATTAATTTCTTCTTCTGAGTTAAATATAGCTTCTGTATCGGTATCAGGATATAACCTTGCACCCCCGTGAAGCTCTCTTAGGAATTCTGTATTTCCCATTTCAAGGGCTCTTCTGGTTTCAGGAGGAACTCCTTTAAACGCAAACTTTACACGATTAATAATTACTTTCATCGCTTTATCCACTTCTTTCTTAGAACCTAAAACTAAAACAAAACAATCATCTTCTTTGGATGCTAGTTTTTCTTTGATTTTCTTGATATCTTCATTTGAAAAATTGTAATTATTTAAGTCTTCATCAGAGTGAATTATTCCTTTTAATCCAGATATAACTTTTACTTTACTACTAACTTCCGTGCCAAATCTATAATCTTCCATTAACTCATTTCCAAAAATACCCTTAAATCCACTAAAATTAATCCCGAATAATTTTTTTCCAGATTTAATACCTTTAGCTATAAATTTAGAATCAGTTTTTGATAAAACTCCAGATAAATCTATAAAGTTCTCCTGTACGTTTTTTTCATCCAATTTTTTCTTCTCAAGCTCTTCTTTTATTTCGAGGAGTTTTAATTGTCGTGAAACTTCATGATTGATTAAGACTGGAATCCAGCTTAATTTTTGCACACCTTTTATTTCAATTCTCGTTCCTGCTTTAATACTTACATTAATATCTTGTCTAATTGACCCAATAACTTTCTTTACTCTTGTTGACCATAATAATAATCCAATTCTTTCTGCGCATTCACGACATTCATAGGGATCTGTAATATCTGGTCTAGTTGTAACTTCCACTAATGGAATTCCTAAGCGGTCTAGTCGAAAATAGTTTATTTTATTTTCGGTTTTAATTTTTCTTGCAGCTTCTTCCTCTAAACTCAATATATCTATTCGAATCTTCTTACCATTTTCTAACATAATGAAACCATCTGTCCCAAGTATCATCGTGCGCTGAAAACCGCATGGGACGCTTCCATCTAAGTAATTTTTTCTACAAACATGCATTTCTTCGATAATATTAGCATTAACGAGCATCGCAATTTGTAGGGCTATTCTTCTGGCTTCTTTGCTACAAGAAAAAGGTGGTGTATCATCCAATTCATAAGTACAAACCACATCATTGTAGCCTTCATAGGTTATTCCCATTCCTTTTTCGTATTCTGTAAGCATCGCTTTATCGTAAACACCTAGCTCCCCCAAAACAGGACGCATTCTTCGATTTATAGTAAAGTCTGGCTCTCGAGTCCCTTGAAGTTTAGCAGGGCATCTACAGAATAATTTTTTCTCTGTATCAAGCTGTTGATGAATCTCTAAGCCGCATTTAAGACCTAATTTTTCATAATCAAATTCGTTCATATTAATCGAATTTTCTTTTAAATTTTAGTCAAATACTATAAAGATTGAAGTAATAAATCTTATATTAATTTTCAAAAAAGATTTAGGATATTTTAATAGAGGTTATTTTAAATAGTTAACAGCAAGGACTAATTTATAATTCATTTCATACATTTGCATAACAATGCCTCGCAATAATATCATCCTGAACTGCTTTTGGAAATGTTAAAACATTTTGTAATTTGAAAATTTAAGTAAGAAATTGACCAAAATGAGTTAGTTTAAATAATAAATACCGTTGTTTTGAGTAATTTCTGCTTGTTGTGAAAGATATTCTATTAACATTTGCTCTTGTTCAGTGTTTTTTTCGAAAACTTGGTCGACTCGAAAAGATAGATCTTTAATATTTTCAATTATAATCCAATGGAGTTCATTAAAGAATCGTAATATTTTTTTAAAAAAGTCTTCTTGTGTACCAAATTTTCGCAAATCCTCCTCGATTGTTTTAATCCATTTATTAAAAGCATCATTGGTTTTAAAACTTATAAATAATTCATTATCTTCCGCTAAATTCATCCATAAATACTTATCTTTATCATCAAGTAATCTATTATAATTTACCATAAAATCTACATTTTCTTTTACGAGTTTTAATCTTTCTTTCCTAGCTAATTCCTTTTTAAAAAGTAGGTCTGTTTCTAAAAGGTCTAATCTGCAGTAATAATCTGCTAGAGAATAAATAAAATCAGCTACCCTTGCCCCTAGAACACCAAAAACTGCAGCGAAAAACTTACAATTTTCAAAATGCAGATTTTTAAATTTTCCAATAAATTCTAAAGTTCCGTTAGCAGGTTCTTTATTTTTACCAGGAAATAATTCTAATCTCATATCTTTAGATACATTGGTAGTAGCATATCTACTTCTTATCTTTTCAAAAAATAATTTGACATCTTTAAAATTATGGGTTTGACCTCATTTTTGAATAAATCTAGATACATTAATAAAAAACGTGTACTGAATTCAAATGAAAAATGTGTATATTTATTAGGTTCAATTGCCATTTCATAAAGTGGTATTATAGCTTTAAAAGTGAATCTATCGAAAAATTCCTTAATTTTTTTATCCTCAACTCTTTTAAGGTCATCAATAGTTTTCCCTTCTTCAAAAAATTTCAACAGATTCTCCATGATATAATTGTAAAAACTTGAAATGCTTTTATATCTCTCATCATTAGGATTTTTCATACGTTTCACATTTACATATCTTTTCACCCATTCTTTAATAGCGGGTGATGTTGAAATGGTTTGTTGAGTTATTTTCTTTTTTGATAAAGGTCTATCTGAAGCCATTCTCAATCATTATTCAA
>CAYSZJ010000129.1:0-12166 GCA_964435435.1 uncultured archaeon | reverse complement strand
TAAAAAAAGCTAATTTATTATGCCATCGGGTATCTTTCTAATTAAATGGGATGAGGTATTAGGTGGAACCATTTATATGCGATACCCAGAAGACTTAGAAATCCCAGATCCTGTTGTTCAACAAATTACGATATCACATAATTTTACAGAATCCTACATCATTACAGAAGAGAAAAGTTGGAATTCAGTATCTTATTATAATGAGAATAAAGAAATGATAATTGTATTAATCTTAAGGGGTAGATTTGAAGATGGAAATGATTATTTGGAACTTCTCGAAGAATTCAATAAAGAACTTGATAAAGATACACAAGAAGAGAAAATAAAGAAACGTTTGGAAACGATGTTTAATCTTAGCTTAGATGCTTTTCGTGTTACTGATCAAGTAATAACAAAATTAAGTAATGAAGTAGCTAATTTGAAGACAAAGGAGTATGATTGGGAAGTAAAATTCGAAAAAGTATTAAATTCGGATCAATTAACAGTAAAAAGTAGAATTCTATTCTTATTAACAGTAAATGAAGGTTTAAGTTTTAATGATATAAAAAAACTTACGCAATCTAGTAGTCGATGGTTACAGAGTGTGCTTGAAACACTTATAAAAACCAATGTGATTGAATATAATTCTAACAAAGATCTCTATTATTTAAATATATGAAAGAATTAAGAATCATCATAAAAGTATTTGGACTTGTACAAGGAGTTTTCTTCAGATATACCACTCGAAAAATCGCTCGAAAATTAGGGTTGACGGGATATGTTAAAAATTTACCTGATGGGAGAGTATATATTGAAGCAGAAGGACCTAATGATAAATTATTAGAATTACTGGAATTTTCTAAAAAAGGACCGAGACATGCTCAAGTAGAAAAAGTGGAACATGAAATTTTGGAGCCTAAACATCAATATAAAGGATTTGACTATGAATTTTAACATTAAATAACCCTATATTGCACAATAATACTAGGATATTACTTTTTTTCAATAATGATATTTTAAATACATTATTTATGTCGGTATCTTTTAAGAGATATAAATATCTAAAAGAATTCAACACATTGCATCATAATAAAATCAAATTTCAGACACCGCTGATTCTAAGGATGTTTGGTGCGTTGAATGAGGTAAATATGAGAAAAGAAAATAGATATATTTTATGCAATTTTCTTGATCAACATAGCGACCAAATAGGGTTTGACGAGAATATATATGAAATTAATAATCAGAAGACACTAAATCAATTATTTCTTCTAGCTTTCAATAAGGCTAAAGAATTCAAGCTTATCGATGCTCTGTATGGTGAATATATCAATTCAATTAATGCTATAAATAGTAAGAAAGCTATTTGATTTATTATTATAATTTAAATCAATAGTTTAGTGTTCATTAGGCCTAATCCGTATTAACTACAATAACTAATGGAAAATAATAAAAAATGTAAAAAAAATTTAGATGAAAGTAATGTCTTGGTATTCAGAATCTCCAATATCTTTTTTAGCTACGCCTAACTCTCTAACCTGTTGATTCAATTTTAAAACAGCATCTCTTACAATCTCTTTTCTTTTTGCTCCGGTACAGACTATACGTCCTGTGCTGAATATCAAGAAAACAGTCTTAGGATCTTGCATTCGATAAATTAATCCGGGAAATACTTCGGGTTCATACATAGCGTATTCCATCACAATTGCTGCCATGTTTAAATCAATATTGGTGTGTAAATCTCCAGAAGCCACTATATTTTGAATTGTAATTTCTGGATTAGCTACCTTTATTCCAGCTTTTCTAATATTTTTTACTACCTTCTCTACAACTTTTTCTGCTTCAGTGGCTTGTCTAAGTCCGGTTACAACCATCTTTCCAGTTGAAAATATTAAAATTGTAGCACGAGGTTTTTCTATACGCATGACTAAACCGGGAAAACGTTCTGGATTATATTCTACATCCGCATGTCGTCTTGCGATTTGATTTAGATCTATTTTTTCTGTAATTTCTACAACAACAGTAGCTACAACGTTCTCAATTTTATAGTCTAAATCGGTTTCATAATCTAATTCCCCTTCTTCACCTTCCTCTTCATATTCTTCTTCATGTTCTTCGTCAAATTCATTCTCTTCTTCTGACATAATATAATCTAAAAGTTATAATTGAGATTTTAAAATTAAGATACAAAAAATATTCTTTTTTGCAAGGTTCTTTTATTAATTGTATTTAAATAAATCTTCCTTTATAAAGTGGTTGATTTAAAAAAGATTAATGCTAAAATCACCAAATCTTGATAGTTATCATATTTGTTAGAAAAATCGATTATTAAAAAATTAGTGAAGAAAAAGAATGAATCTATTAACTCTTCCAAAATATTTATTGATTTGAAATCTTATCTAAAATTGTTTTTGTTAATTGAATAAATGCGTTTTCAACGTTTTCTCCAGTTTTAGCTGAAGTAATAATTAATTCCATTGTATTAGTTTTAGTGAATTCTGAAGCTTCTTTCTCAGTTATTTTTATTTGATTTTTTAAATCAGATTTGTTTCCGATTAGGATAATAGGAGCATCACCCCTTGCGCTTCTAAAGTCTTGTATCCATTCATCAAGCCTCTCAAAAGAGTTTGTATCAGTCATATCAAAAATTACCAGTGCCCCATTAGCACCCTCAAGATATAGAGATCTTAAAGATTTAAAAGATTCCTGCCCACCAAGATCCCATATCTGAGCAGAAACACCGCCATATCCGCCTATATCCATATCTTTCTTTAAAAGATTAACACCAAGGGTAGCTTTATAATTTTCTCTAAATTTATTCTCAATGAATCGATATACAAGTGAGGTTTTTCCCACATTCTTTTCTCCTAAAAGAGTAATTTTAATTACCCACTTATTTTCTTCCATTATTAATCAACAAAAAGGGATTTTATATTCAAAATATAGTTTATAATTATTAATAATTTTCTACTTATGCTTCTAATAAAATGTAAGACAAAATTCATCCATAAAATAATAGCTAAATCGAAAAAATTACTATTAATGGTGTTAATCTTTTTGAAATACTATCATAAATTCACAATAACTTTTACCTGATTGTAAGCTACACTCCAACTCCTGTGCAAAGCAATGAACGTCTGACATTTTTTCCACAACTCCTGCTAATAATCCTGCTTCAAACGAACAAAAACTCTCTGTTGTTTTTATTCCTTTATTTATTAAATCCTTTATAGAAGAATGATTTCTTAATTTGAGTTGAACTATTTCTCCAGTGCTCTCAGTAATCTCAACCTCACCAAGTTTATAATCTGAAATAAGCTTTTTTAACTCATCAGGAATTTGATTAGGATCTTTAAGCTCTTTTACTTTTAATATTGTCCCTAATTCATGTCCTAAGTAATAAAATATTGCTTCTAGTTGATGCCCTAAAGCAAGTAAAGCACCAACTTTCATATCACCAATAGATTTGCCATCTTTTAAATTTTTTCTCATTTGAGCTAAAATTTTAGAAAGTAATTGTCGATCCATTTCTTTTCACTTAATTTATTATTTTTATTTTAATCAATTTCATATTTTTTTATTTTTAAAATTATATTTTAACAGAAGTGATAAACGCATACAGTATAGCATCTATAATTTCTTCCTCTTGTATATTTACAGATAATTTTTTATCTGCTATTATTAATGTTGGGACTGATGTGATTCGATAATCTAGTATAAATCGACGATTCTCTTCTAATTCAATAGATATTTTTTGTATTCTTAATTTCTTTCCAAAATGTGAAATATTTATTTTTTTTAACATTTCTTCAACTGGTCTGCATGGTGCACAATGATTTGACGAAAAAAACAATATTTTCGGATATCCTTGATCAATATCATCATTCATTGTTAGGCTTCTTTATATTTATTATATAAATCTTTAATTATTGCTTGAAACGCTTTATAAACACCAGATCCCGTTTTAGCTGATGTCTTATAGTATCCAAGAAAATTTCTCTCATTTACAATTTTCAATACTTTTTCTTCGTCTAAATCTTCTTCCTTTACTAAATCTGTTTTATTACCAAACAAGATAATAGGTAATTCACCAGTGTATTTTTTAATATCCTCATGCCAGTCCTCAATATGATTAAAACTATCTTCATCTGTATGAGAGAATACAATAATTGCTGCCTTGCTTCCCTTATAGAAAGTAGGGCGCATGAAATCAAATTCTCGTTGACCCGCAATGTCCCAAAAGAATAATTTACAATTATCCCCTTCGATTTCTTCATCATATTTTGAAAATTGGGCGCCTAAAGTTTTTATATAATCCTTCTGAAAACTTCCTTGAGTATATTTTTTAATTAAACTTGTTTTACCAACAGCCCCATCCCCTATAACGGTTATTTTGAAAACAAAGCCTTTTGCAACATCATCATTTATCATTTAATTCACTCTGTAGTGTTTTTTGAGAATAATATGGTCATTAATGTATTTTTTTCGAAAATATAAGATATTATTTTATTATTTATTTTTATTTGTTATTAATTTATATTTATGGTATTTTTTATAATAATAATCAATTGTTTTTAATGTTTACATTGATACAGATGCCTCAAAATCAAAACGATATGATGTTTTGTGAAGTTTGTAAAATGAATTGTTATCCTGTTCGACCTAAATTTAATATTCTAACATTTGGAATTTTTGCTATTGGCATTTTAGTGATATTAATTATTATTACAATAATCTCTCTCCCTTTTTTTATTGACTTGTTCCTGTTTATTTATTTCATGTGGGGGTTTATGGTTCTAAATCCCTACTTGATTTATTATGGATTAAAAAAAAAGGAATATTGCCCAAGATGTAGTCAAATACTTGTTGAAAAAAATTTAGAATATCAACCATTTGGGGAGAAAGAACCAGAGATATATAAATCTCTAACCCCTGTTAAAAAACCTCCAATAAAGTTGTTTTGTCCTTATTGTGGTAATTCCTTGATTGAAGGAGCAAAATTTTGTAAGTCATGTGGGAAAAAATTTGAGATACAAAGGTAATGATGAATTTTGGACATTTTAAAAAGAATTGAGAACATAATTAAAAATTTTACTGAAAAAAGTATTCACATTGCCATCGCAGAATCATGCACGGGTGGATATATTTCGAATATGATTACCAATGTTTCTGGAGCTTCTAATATATTTGAGAGAGGAATTGTGTGCTATAGCAATCGAGCAAAAATAGATTTAGTTAATGTAAACCCTAAAACAATAGAAGAATATGGTGCTGTGTCCAAGGAAGTTGTAAAACAATTAGCATATAACATTAGAATACTATCAAAAGTAGATATAGGAATTGGGATTAGTGGTGTTGCTGGACCAACAGGTGGTACACCAGAAAAACCAGTTGGCTTAGTATTTATAGGGTTTTCCTCAGAAAAAGAAACAATCGTAAAAAAATATAGGTTTAAAGCAAATAGAATAACTTTTAAACAAAACGTCTTAGAAGAAATTATTCAATTTTTAGAAAATCTAAATTTCTGAATTGTTAAAAAAATAAAACTGTTTTAATTGTTATTCTTCTATTAATTTACCATCTTCCATTATTGTTTTTTTAGAACCATCTTTATATTCTACAGTAATATTCTCTTTGGGAGCGGTTATAAAATCCCAATGCATCTGAGAGACTGAAGTTCCTCCAAATGATATATTAAATCCAAAAGCAAGATGTACACTACCATTTATTTTTTCATCAGTAAGAATATATCCAACGGGTTTTGTTATAACAGGATTACAACCTATACCAAGTTCACCTACATTATAAGTTCGAAGTTCTGGAACATTATTTTTTCTATCAATCTCTTCTCGTTGTTTAAATGCATCAATTAATACATCAATGTTGGTATCCGCAGAAACCTTATCAATTAATAATTTTCCATCTTTGAAAAACAACTCCACATTTTTAATAAACTTATGCGTATACCTTTCTTTTGTTAGTGGAATAAATAGCTTACCTTCTCCTTGTTTTTCATGAGGTGGGAAAAAGACTTCACCAGCAGGTAAATTACCCCCCAAATCTCCCATTGCAATCTGTTCATCTGATATCACTCCGTCATCAAGAATTCTTGCTCGATCCTCTATTGTAACCCAGAAATCTGTTCCAAACTCATCTGTCACATAGACTTTCTTAGCATTTACAAATTTATCCCCTAAATTTCGCACAATGCTCTTAAATTTATCTGCGGGAATACTCATCCCATCAACTATGAATTTTTCAAATAAATCATAATCAACATTGTAAAAGTTTGCTGCTTTTTTAGAAGGCCATGCAGCATAGCACCATTTCTTTCCAGGTGCATATTCTTCCTTAAATCCATAAAGTACATCTCTTTCTGGAGCAATTGATTTTGTATAGGCATCAAGCTTTTCTTTTGGTACTTTAGTTCGAATAGATGGATCTTCGATTGGTTCAACTACAATATAAGCATCGATATTTTTTAACATCTCTAAATAATGTTTTCTTGTCTTTGCTAATGTTGTTACTTTTATTCTTTCATCTGTAAACCTTGATTCATCAAAATAATCAGATATAGATGTAATATGTGGAATTCCTCCTTTTCTAAAAACACTTAAACCTATTTCTTCCAATAATTCATGTGCGTATAAACCGCCTGAAATAAGAACACATTCACCATCTTTTTTTATACTTATACTTTTGGCAATGTTTTCAGCACATAATTTTATCTTTTCTTTAGTAATCATAGGTTTTGAAAATTAATTAACAATAAAATTTCTTTTTAAATATGAAGTATGAATATCATTCTATGAAATCTTGCTTATAATTGAGTGATAACTGATAAAATAAGAAAGACAAAGAATTTATTACATTAAATAGCTATATTTAACGTATTAAGTTTAAAAATTTTCAATTAAAATATAATTATAATTTTGTATTTGAAGAAATAAAATTTAAAATGGTTGTCCGAGAAGCTGGGTTATTATTCCGAGGCTTCACTCTAGTGAAGAAGACTTTTCATAAATCAGACAAGGGACAGATTGATCCAGACCTACGCAGTGGATTGTTAACTGCTCTTATAAGTTTTGCCCAGTCTGCTATTTCGAAAGATTCAATTGAATATTTTGAGGGTAAGAAGTATATTATAACTTTTTTAGAGGACAAAATTACGGCCGAAGACAGTTTCGAACCAGAAATTATAATGGCATATACTATTTTAGATGAAGGGAAGAAAATTGAGAAATACCTTCGAAAAGTAATTCAACCCTTATTAAAGCAGATTATTGATGAATTTAAATCTCTGAATTCAGGTAAAAATTTATCAGAGGTTTCTCGGTTTAAAGACTTTAAACAGAATCTAGATACTATATTTGGAACTGATACACAAACTGTTGATCAAAAATTAAAAGGAGTTTTTTCTTAAAACATCTAAAATCCTTTTACATAAACAATATAATATTTTTAAATCCGAGATTTTTTTAGATACCACAATATTATTGGTAATGCAATGGTTGCATCAGAGATAATTGTAGAATATTTTGCATTTTCATTAATTTTCCCCCAAGATATTGCTTCTTTTAAAGTTGCCCCACTCAAACCTCCAGATTCAGGGCGATCCATTGTAATTTGAATAGCATAAGATGCGGAATTAGGGCAAAATTGTAAAGATTGCAAAATGAAATTTTTAGGAACTCCACCTCCTACAATGCATATTCCCGCTTTCTTTGCATCCCACGCTAAATTAACCATTTCGAGCATATCCTGAAAATGATTTAAATTTATCTTTTGATGATGGAAGCCTAATTGTAAAGCTAGACCAGAATCCGTAAAAGCAGGACAATAAATTGGTACATTTTTTTCTTTACATATTTGTAAAATAGAATGAGAATTTTCTGGTAATTGTGTACCAAGAAATTTCAAGAAAGAGCTCACAGACATTTGATCATCAGGAATTTTCAATTTTGATACGAAATCTTCAATTCCCTCGTACACTTTATTTGGCATAAAAACATCATATATTCTATTAATTTCTTCCTTATGTAATTCAGAATCATCAAGATCGTTTGGATTAATATAATCGCCTTGCAAATGATGATACCCTAACGCTTCTGCAAGGTCATGCGTTAAGTTTGCGCCAGTGGTTACTAAAATATCAATAAATCCCTCTTTAATAAAATCATAAATAATCTTCTGCATGCCTACAGGAACTAAAGCTCCAGCTAATCCAAAAAATTTCACACACTCGGTATCATTCACCATTTCATTATAGATTTCACAAGCTAGCGCTAGTCTTTTAGCGTTAAATCCTGTGCCTTTGAAAGAATTCATTAGTTGTAAAATATCTGTATCATCAGTAATTTCAAATTGATTAACTTTTTTCCACAATTCTTTTAATGTTTTATTTGGCATTTAACTCATTTTTATTATTTATTCACTATAAAAGACACAAATTCAACAATTAATTTTGCAGCCAAATTTAATGTCATTCTGTTTTCTAAATCCAAATTGGGTGCTACTTCAACTAAATCATAAGCGATAATATTAAAATTTCTAGCGATTTCTCTTAGAATCTTCCACATTTCACGGTAAGTAAAACCTCCAGGCATGGCATAACCAGTACCGGGAGCAATGGAAGGATCGAAAACATCAATGTCTATTGAAACATATAGATTTTTTACATTAGATATCTTAAAAAATCCAATTATCCTCTCTAAACATTCATCTAATCCCTGCATTAATTCATAAGCGTTAAGATATTTGATTTCCTCAGATTTTGCTATTTCTAATTCGGCAATATCAATATCCCGTGGTCCTACAATAAATAAATTCTTATTATTAATATATTCTAAATCATAAATCCTGTGTGAAATTGTAGCATGGGAAAAAACTCCTTTATCCCATTCTTGGTAAAGATCTAAATGAGCATCAAAAAGTAGTACTCCGAATTCTTCTTTTTTATGAAAATGATCACCTACTGCTTTAACCATGGGATATGTGCAAAAATGATCTCCCCCTATCATAATTGGAATTACATTGTCATTTTGGTGATAAATATCTTTTACAAATTTATCGATTGAAAGAAGATTTTTTTTAACATCCGTTGCTTCAATATTTACATCCCCAAGATCTACAACCTTAAATTCTGGAATGTGATAGCCTAATTCAGTTGTGTAACCAATATCATTGGTTACTCTTCTGATGTTTTTAGGAGCGATTGAAGAATCTGGTAAGTCTGTAGAAGTTAAATAATCCCATGGGATACCAAAGATTACGAATTGAGTATCTTCTTTTATTTCTTCTCCAAATTCAAAAAAAGTCATGATTATTAATTAGAATATTATTAATAAAAGAATTACATTTGATCTAAAGTTTCTATCCCTAAAATATTTAGTCCTATTTTAATTACAATCTGTACACAATAAATCAGCAATAGCCTTGCTTTTTCTAATTCTTGATTTTGAGAAATTACTTGACAAGACGAGTAGAAAGAATTAAACGCTTGAGATAGGTTTAATAAGTATTGAGCAATTAAATGAATATTATACGTTTTTTCGGCAGAATCTAAGATTTCAGGAAAATAAATTAACTGTTTTATTAGAAATAATTCCTTTTCATGATTTAATAAGTTCCAATTAATCTTAGTACTAATTTCTATACTAGATTTTGAAATAATAGATGCAATCCTTGCATAGCAATATTGTATATATGGACCAGTTTCACCTTCAAAAGAAATACTCTTTTCAGGATTAAAAACAAAACCTTTAACAGGACTATATTTTAAAATATAAAGTTTTAAAGCAGCTAGTCCTATTATCTCAGCTCTCTTTTTCTTTTCAAGATTAGGAAGATTTGGATATCTCTTTTCAACTTCTTCAAAAGCCAAATTTTCAACTTGTTCAATAACATCGTCTGCATCAACAATTGTCCCTTCCCTGCTCTTCATCTTCCCACTAGGTAAACTTATCATTCCATAGGACAAATGATAATTATCTTCCTTGAACCCTAACATATCTAAAATGGCAAAAAGCCATTTAAAATGTTGAATCTGCTCATCAGCAACGATATATATAGATCTATCATAATCAAAATCTTCTTTCTTCTTATAAGCTAAATATATATCTTGAGTAATGTAAATTGATGTTCCATCACTTCGCACTAAGATTTTATCTTCGAGATTATATTTCTCTTTTAATCTAGCAACTATGGCTCCATCTTCAAGTTTTTCGAATATTCCTTTATCCAATCCTTCTAAGATAATTTTTTTACCTCTTAGATATAGATCTGATTCAAAATATTCCTTATTAAAAGAAATTCCTAACTTCTTATATGTCTCATTAAAGCCATCTAAAGCCCATCTATTCATTTTCTTCCATAAAGCAATTGTTCCTTCATTTCCTGCTTCCCATAATTTTAATAATTCACGTGCTTCTTTTTCTAAGGCTTTATCTTGTTTAAATATTTCACTATATTTCACATAAAAATCTCCAACAAAATGATCGCTTTTTTTATTAGGATTTTTATTATTACCCCATTTTTTATAAGCTAACATGCTTTGACATATGTGAATTCCACGATCATTATTTAAATTGACTTGGAATACATTATGTCCTTTATATTCAAGTAAATTTGAAAGAGATTTACCTAGTAATATGTTTCTCACATGTCCAAAATGGAGAGACTTATTTGTATTAGGAGAAGGATATTCGATGACAATTTTTACACTTTTTTCATCTTGAAAATCTATTTTTAACCTTAATCTGCCATAATCTTCCTTTAATTCGAAAATTTGATTAAGGATATATTTTGTTTTTACTTTAAGATTCAAATATGGTCCAATTGCTTTAATTTCCTCCAGAAAGTCAGGTAACTTGATATTTCTCTCTATCTCCTCTGCTATAACTTTCGGAGCCTTTTTTTCAAACTTTGCTAATCTAAAACAAGGAAAAGCATAAGTATAATTAATTTCTGATGGGGGAATCTCAATAAATGATTCAAGTTCCTCTACTGTAAATTGCGACATATATCCATTTAAAAATTCAGCGATTGTTTTTTTATTGATTATTTTCATTTTCAGAACTGTATTATTTCCAATAACTTTTAATGAATAGTAGGGTTGTAAATTTTATCTGTTTTAATAAATATATTTAAACTAACTCATAAAATTTATGTCATCGATTTGAGGAATTAAATAAATAATGTCATTTAAACAAGATTCTAAGAAAAAATTTTCAAAATGGCCTATTTATGATGAAAATGAGGTAAATGCTTTAATAGAAGTAATAAAATCAGGAAATTGGTGGTGTGGATCTCCAAGCGTGCACCAAGGAGAAAATGTGTGGTCATTTCAAGAAGAATTTGCAAGATTTCAAGAGGCAAAATATTGTATAGCTGTATGTAATGGTACAGTTGCTATTGAGGCTGCTTTAATGGCATTAGATGTCGGTCTTGGAGATGAGGTTATTGTATCAGATTATACCTTTGTAGCATCTGCTTCTGCTGTTATAGCTACAAATGCAGTTCCCATATTTTGTGATATCAATCCTGAATCTTTAGTGGTGGATGTTAACAAGATTGAATCATTAATCACAGAAAGAACTAAAGCAATTATACCAGTTCATTTAGGAGGCAATCCAGTTGAGATGGATAAATTAATGGAAATTGCCAAAGCAAACAACCTTTCAGTGGTTGAGGATTGTTCTCATGCTCATGGATCAAGATATAAAGGAAAAAGAGTAGGCAATTGGGGAGATGCTGGAACATTTAGCTTTCAAGCCTCAAAAACTTTAACAAGTGGAGAAGGTGGAGCAATAATTTGCAATTCTGATGTATTAGCAGACAGAATTTATTCTTATATAGACTGTGGAAGGAGAAAGAATGATTACTTTTATAATCATTATTCTTATGGAACCAATTATCGGATGGGAGAGTTTCAAGCGGCTATTCTTCGGATGCAGTTAAAAAAATTACCTACACAACACAAATTAAGAAATAAAAATGCTAAATACTTTATGGATAAGTTAAACTCGATTGATGGGATTCAAGTAATGAAACTCACTCCTGGGACTAACGAATGCGGTTATTATGTCTATCCAATTATCTTTGAGCCTGAAAAATTTGGAGGATTAACTAAAGAAGAATTTTATAAATATTTAAACGATAACAAAATACCTACCGATGATTGCTACCC
>CAYSZJ010000128.1:0-12191 GCA_964435435.1 uncultured archaeon | reverse complement strand
ATAAAATTATTCAAAATCAAATTCATAAAAATCGAGATATAGGGATACATCTTGAGGGTTCTAAAAATTGTACAATTCTTCATAATTATATTAGCAATAGTATGGGGGATGGAATACTTTTGAGCAGATATCAACCCTCAGATACGTATAGTAATTTTAATTTCATATATAAAAATACAATTTTCAATAATAGTAGGACAGGGGTAGAGATTCATGGAGGAAATAATAATCTCTTATATATGAATAATTTTGTTGAAAACAAAATAAATGCTGAAGATCAAGGAAATAATAATAGATGGGATAACGGTTCAATAGGCAATTATTGGGATGATTACGAGGGTCAAGATTTAAATGGTGATGGTATTGGAGATACTCCTTATGATGTCCCACCAGCGGGAGGGAGCGCAGATAATTATCCCATAATTACCTTCATTGATCTTTTACCTCCTAACATTATCATTAATTCACCTTCTATGAATGATGTGTTTGGGCTTAATACTCCTGATTTTAATATTACTATAAATGATCAATCTCCGATAAATACTACATGGTATACAATAGATGGAGGGCTAACTAATTTTACTTTTTCAGGATTAACTGGAACCATTAACCAGACAGCATGGGATAATAAAGGAACCGAGCTAATGACTCTAAGATTTTATGCTAATGACTCTTTAGGGCATATTGGATCTGAAGATGTCTTAATCTGGAAAGATTTAGTTGCTCCGATAATTACAATAACCTCTCCCACCCCAAATCAATTATGTGGAATTACAGCACCTACCTTTGATCTCCAGATAATTGAACCTAATCTTCAAGAAAAACAATATTCACTGAATGGAAGACCGAATATTTCCTTTACCACGGAAACGCAATTTAACCAAGCAGAGTGGAATCAAATTGGCAATGGAACGGTTTCAATAATATTTTACGCAATAGATAAAGTAGGGAATACGAATTCAAGTGAAGTAATTGTCAGAAAAGATGCCTACATACCAGATATTATAATCACTTCTCCATTAGATGAACAAAAATTTGGGAAAACAGCTCCGGACTATAATATTTCTATAATTGAAGAGCATTTAGCCTCTACGTAGTATACAATAGAAGGTATAACCGGAACTTTTACCTTTACAGAATTAACTGGTACAATCAATCAAGATGCGTGGGATGACGCAGCTAAAGGTGAGATTACCATAACCTTCTATGCTCTAGATAGAGCAGGGAATTTAGGCAGTGAAAGTGTTATTGTCATAAAAAGTATCCCTTCTGAGCCAGTAATTCCAGGATATAGTCTATTCTTTCTGCTTGGAATTCTATCCATTGTATCAATTATTCTATATAAAAAACTAAAAAAAACTACAAAAATAATGGGAGACAAGTCGTAAATCCCATTAATATACCCATTACAACTCCGCCCGTTAGTAATCCAAAAGCCATTTTAGGATTAAATGGTACTCTATTTACTAAATACCAAATAGCAATCATCAAATCTACAATTGCCACAAAAGAACCAATAGCGATACAGTAATAGATTGTTTGCTCATGAGGATATACCGCAGAACTAATATCTGATATCCTGTTCAAATAAAATGGATCAATAAGCCCATGAAAATTTATAAGTTTAAAGATTAACCGGTCTGGAAGTGGATCTAAAGCCCAAATCAAAAACATCGTGAACCAATTAAGCAAAATACCTGAACCTATAACAAAATATATCGTTGCCAGAATTAAACGAGGCTTCTCAAGTTGATCTTGCTCTACAACCTTTTTATCGATATTTCTCATCCTTGGCTGAAGATAAATGCCTCGTAATCTTAAAAGCGTCATCAATCCTATAGCTATTAAAATAATGGCTAAAATATACTTCATATATCCGAAAAAAATAACAGCAAACTCATTAAACGCTACACACCACGCCTCGAAGCCTTTAAAAAGATCGTCGGGGGGCTGTTTGAAACTTATAAATTGAAGTGGTCTAGGCATCTATCACTATTCTAAACTAAAATATAAAAAGTCTACAAATTCTACAAGAACAAATTGTAGCAATAACTTCTCTTTTAAAAAAAAAATATATAAGTATTAATTCTAAATGTTCCTTTCAAATAAACACCATCAAAGATGTTGATTAGAATTCTATTACTTTTATCTTTCCACGGAGATTTTACAGATAAAAACTTAAGAATTTTCTATAAAATATTTATTAGGGAGTTTTTTTTCTTCTTCTATAAATCAACCAAATTACAATTACTACTAACAGAAAAAATACTGCTATTGTGGTAAATAAAAGATTACTAATATAGGCATTTACATCGTTATTAAAAATGTACATGAGAGATACATTGATAAGATTTGGATTAATCATGTTAATATTTTTATTAAATAGTAAAATTGTATTTCAAATTATTATTTTATATAATAATGTAAAAATTTAAAAACTTTATAATAATTCCTAAAATTTAAAGTAATCGAACTTTTAAAATCCAATTAAAAAGCAATAAGATAAATATAATGAGGAAAGTTATCAAAAAATTAAAAGAAAATAGCTTGTTTAAGCGTTTATTCTTTTCATGTTTAGTATTAATGGTCCCACTTATAATTGTATTAATTTTTGATATCGCAAATTTAATTAAAGACAATGGAAAAGATGCACTTTATACTTTTCCTCCAGTAGACTCATTTAATTATCAGAAGTTCATTTTAAGCAATTTAAATCTTTTTGGAGTTCTTATTGGTTTACTAATTGGTTTTTATTTGTCATACATTTTCATATATGGATATTTATGGATTATGAAAAAGCTCCATAAGTTAGATGAGAAAAAAGTTGGCTTTGTCATAACTAAATCTGATTTATTTTCGATAAAAACCCTAATCTGGAGGATTTTAATCGCAGCTCTACTAACATATAGTTTTCTTATTATATTTGTTGAAAACGAGACTCTTTCAAAATTTTGGTGGATAAGTAATTTAGATTATAACAATCATCTAGAGAAAACACCTTTTGGAAATTATTCAGAATTTATTCATCTTCCTTGGCAATGGATATCATTAACAATGGCAATGGCACTTTTAGTAGCTTGTTGGACAATAATAGATTCTGGTTTAGTATCAATAAAAGATATAGAGCGTTATCCAAATTTTAAAGATGCTGAGAGAGTCGGAAATTTTTATTATAGAATAGTGAAAGGCTATATTGGAATTTCAATTATAATTAGTTGGATTTGGATGATATTAGAATTTAACATTGGATTAGCTATTCTACCCTTTAATGTAATATTTTATTTTATCCCATTTATAGTTGCTTTAGATTATTTTAGGAATTTCTCAAACAAATTAATATTCTCTGCTGTAAAGAAGATATTTCCCAACATTAATCTAATCAATATTAAAATAATAAAAGATCCAATAGATAATATTGATAAATTAATTGTGGATTAATTTGGTATACATTCTTTCTCCTTTTATTTTTTTAGTAAACTTGTTAGTGGTGGATTTTCCCGTTAGTAATGGATATAAAAACTTCAATAGATTGAGTTTTGCACTCTGGAAAGGTAAATTCAGAGTCTGATTTCAATGAAAATTTCATAGAAATTTTTTACAGAAATGTTTAAATTCCAAATTGGCTTATATAGTGACATAATTGTTAAAAGAAGTTTAATTTAAGTGAGAGAAATGGAGTTAAAAGAAATTTTAAAAATATTAGAAGAGAGGGAAACTAAAACTAAAGTTTTTTATATATGTATTAAAAATAATATTTTAGACGGAATAGAGAAGTCAGAACTCACAGCGTTAGATATAATCTCTAAGGATTCATTTGAGATATCATATGAAGATAGCCCTAAAAAATCAATAAGATTGATGAAAATAAATAAAGAAATATTAGCAAAAATATATAAAAATCCTGATGAAATGACAGATTATTTTAATCATTTAATTGAGAAGACAATTGAAGAATCTATCTATCATAAAGGGATTAATTTTCCATTAATCAATATATTTGGGATTCCAATATCTACAGTTGGTGAAATTACAGTTGGAGAAACAATAATACCTCTTTTACCTAACTACTGGCATAGATTTTCTGCTAAGAATAAAAGTGGTATGTTGAATCATGTAGAACTAGAACAAGTAACAAAACAAGGAGGTTCTGTAATTATTAAGGAAAAATGGTTAGGTTGTGAGGAGCTTCTTAGATTTGAATTCACTAGCTCCCCAAATTATTCTGATGTAGATCGCTTGATTATAAGAACTAAACATAATTGCCCTCCAGAATCACCCGCACATTGGGGACCAGAAGGGATTCATCCAAATAAACAAATTTGGTATGGTTGGAACAAAAGAAAACACACCATTGGATGTGAAGATAATGGGGATAGCGATTATGATAATCCATTTATAAGTATTATAGCACTCTGGCGTCATATGTAGTAATTTACTAGATAGTACATTAATGTTCCCTTTCTTAAAACCAATAGAAATTCCGTAATCATTATTTTCATGTTCTGGTTCAACGCACCAACATAAAATTTTAAATTTCCAATTTGAATCAATAATTTTGAAGTCATATTTTTAGATGATTTAAAAAAATACCCTGTTTAAAAAATAAGAAAAAAAAGGGGATCATTAGGGGGGCAAAAAAGGGGTAGAGCATTAAGGATAATATTATATATTATAGGAATATTAAATAAATTATAAAAAATTGTTACTAACCAAATATATAGATATTTTAATTTAAAGAGGGCAAATAGTATGGAATTAGAAAAAATTAATAGTCTAATTAAAGAAATTCAGGATTTAAGACAATCAAAATTAGTGATAATTTTTTTAGGAGATCGAAGGAAGTTTGAAACCAGAATTAACATGGATGCAATACCCATTATAAATCAACATTTATCATCTATGGACGAAATAGAGAAAATAGATTTATATATTTATAGTACTGGAGGGGTTACAATGGCTGGATTTGGATTAGTTAACCTATTCCGAGAATATTGTAATGATTTCAATGTAATTATTCCATTTAAAGCTTACAGTTGTGCCACACTAATCTGTTTAGGTGCAAATGAAATTGTTATGACTAAATTAGCCCAATTAAGTCCAATTGATCCATCTCTCCCTCATCCATTGGCACCTACCCTTCCCACTAATCCTGCTCGAAATGTCCCTATAAGTGTAGAAGATGTTTCAGCATATATTTCTTTAGCAAAAGAATCAGGTTTGAAAAGCGAAGAATCATTACAGACTGTTTTTGATCAACTCTCAAAAACCGTTCATCCCTTAGCATTAGGAGCCGTTCATCGAACTACAAAACAAAATGTTTTTTTAGCCAATTCTCTATTGTCATACCACATGGATGATTTAGAACAAAAAACACACATTGTAAACACTTTAACTAAAGAAAGATTTTCACATAACTACTTGATTGGACGAAACGAGGCAAAAAATGTTTTAAAGTTGAACATTGTTGATCCTAACGAAGCTTTGGAAACATTAATAACTGAACTTTTTAATGAATACAGTAAGAGATTATCCTTAAATGATTTTTTTAGTGAAGAATCCTTTCTTGGGGTGGATAATGAAAAAACTAATGTTTTTAATAGAGCTATAATCCAATCAGAAAATCTTTGTCATGCATATCAAACAGAATCTATATTTAAAAGACAACAAATTCAGATTCCTCCAATGACCATACCTCAAATAGCATATACACAATCAAAAATTAGAGAAGGATGGATGGAAATTGAGTAACCTAAAATAAACATACAAAAATTATATATATCTTTGTAACTATTTTTAATGATGGTGAATATGGAAAAAGAAGATCTTTATAATAGCTCTGGAATGACTGATATTTCTCAGTTTTTTGATAAAACTGGTGATAAAATTGAAATTAGAATCAGTGATTCTACTTCTGCAACAGAAGAAAATCAAGAACAGCAGTATTAATAAATTCTCTTCTTTTATTTTTTTATACTAATAAGTAAAAAAAATTATTACCCATATTCTTCTAATTGTTATTAAAGAAAAAAATTGATTTTCCCTCATATTGAGATTGTTGATTGTTTCACTATTCTTTTAGGCTACAAGGCGGTATAATCTCCTTTTTTATAGAGAAAATTTTTTATTACTATAAATGAGAGCGACGGATTGAAAAAGTTGTAGGATTATACTACTTCTCTTTTTCTTTTATATAATATATAGATTATAATTCCGATAAAACGTAATTTTAAATACCGCTTTCGTAATCTCCCTCCCCCGAGGTGCCCCCTCCTAAAAAAGTAGAATCTTAAATTAGAGATTCTAAAGGGATATTTTTGATTTATTATTTTGGTTTATTATTAGAGTGTGTAAGCAACAGGTTTGGATTCTAGTGTATAAGGTTTCTTAAAACCCTTTAATATCTTAAAGTCTATTTTTTTCTTAATTCCTTTTTTAACAATACGCTTATGATGTTTATTCCAATATTCAACACAACTATTAATGAAATTATTAATATATTCAATAAGTTGATTATCTATCTGAAATCCCTCTTTGTAGTGATTTAATTCCATTTTAATTGAACCATTTTCACTTAAAAATACAGAAGAGTCATTCACATAAGCAAATTGAGTTTTAACTAATCCCAGATATTTAGCATAGTCATTAAAATAATTTTTTACATAGTGTTCATATAGAATCCATTTTGAATGATGTTCATAAAAAACCTTTTTATATTCTTCATTCTCATTTAATTCTTCAAAATATCCTCTTTCATAATAGTGGAAAATTAAGTTCTCAACAGCTTCGTAATAAGTCTTTACTTGCTTTCTTAAATTAATAGAATTTTTTATCCGATCGAATACGATTATGATAATCGCGGTAAGAGATATAAAAATAGTAATAATATTTAAGGTATTACTTAAAATTTCACTCATTTTATTATCAATCTAATTTTCTTTATTTTTAATTACTATTGAGTTATTTAAATAAAGATCAGGTTGAAAATTTACTAATTTGTTAAAGGAATAATAATCTATGTGCTTTTTTTATTATAGAGTTATGTCTATAAATGTACAAAAAGAAATATATAATCATCAAATTTATTTTTTACATACATTGTGGGTAATATTTAAATATAAGTAAGTATTATACCTACATAATTATGAATAATACTAAAATTCCTCAATCAATACAAAAAATCATGGATTTGTTCATTCGCTTCCATTTCACTCAATTTCCATATAAAACTTTAGCTGATCGCTTAGGATTAAAAGTTGACACATTAATTCAGCGAATAAGCAGAAATAAGGAATATTTCGAAATCGATGATAGTTCAAGACCTAGTAGAATATCAATAAAGAAAGGTTTAGAAGAAATTTATTTTTATCGAGACAAAAATACGTGTAAACTATGCCATAAAGTCGTTGATCCTGAAAAACTAATCCTAAAATTTAGGAATCCTTATCAAATTGATAAATTTGAATGGAATAATGTGCTTAGTGTCTGTGATGAGTGTAAAGATAAAGAAATCATCAAAAAAGTAAAGCGAGTTAAACAGTATGGAGCAATTGAATATAAAGAAATCTATATAAAATCAACTTCCAAAATAGATCCTAAAACTGATAATTATGTTTATTTTTATGAATTTGATGAATTTGATGGTACTGGTCAATTTCCTCTATTAGATGATGAAGGTAATATCGCTTCAAATACAATTGCAGATATTCTAAATTACTTTAGTGCTGATGGGTGGGAACTGGTTCATATAGATAGGATCTTAGAAGATGAATATTCTTTGGAGGATTACCAAGTAATTTTTAAACGAAAAAGAGAAGAGGAATGATGTGTGATAGAATTGGATTAGTTTTTACTTCAAAAGAATCTTATTGATGAGGTGATTAAAAGTCAACTTAACTGTTTTCATGAGCTATGCTACAAATGATTCTAAACGATACAATGTTAAAGAATTAGCAAGAAGATTAGAAAAATTTCGTGATATTGAAAGTGTATTAATGTGGGAAAAAGACACAAAAGAGGATATCATAGATTATATGAACGATAATATTGAAAAGTGTGATATATTTGTACTTTTTTGTTCAGAAAATTCTTCAAAATCAAAACCAGTTAGATTAGAGTGGAAAGCGGCTCTATCTATTAATAAAAAGATTATTCCAATATTCGATGATGAAAAAAATATTCCTACTTTATTGAGATCCAAATTAGGATTAAAATTTGAAGGAACAATTTATGATATTACACAAAAACTTCATCAATTGATAATTAAAAGAACTTCTAGTGATGAGGACTCTCAAAATTCTGATTTAATGAATCAAGGATATTGTATTCGATGTGGTGAGAGAATTCCATTAAACAACGACGATCCTTATTGCTATAACTGCTTTCAAGTATGGGATCTGTATCAAAATTTTGATTACTCCGAAGAATTCTGTCATAAATGTGGAGTAAGGTTCTCTACATCGATGAGAAAACCATTGTGTGATAATTGTTATTATGGTTGAAAATTTTATCCAAATATTAAAATTAAAAAAAATGTTAATTAATATTTTTTTATTGATTCTGTATTTCTTCTCTAAAAATTTCGTGATTTCAGCTTTTCTTTTTTAAGTCTTTTATTCGTCATCATTAAATTATTAATTTTGAATACTTTCCTAGTAAAAAAATCTAAACAAAAAGAATATAAAATTATAATCTGAGTAAATTGTTATTTAAGATATATGGATTAAGATAATAATTAATCTTAATACATGATAAATCAGAAAATTATTAAATTAGGCTGATGCTTATAAATTATACAAAAAAATCCAAATTAAATGTAAAATAAATAAAAATGGGAAAATTAAGATTTTCTGAAAGAAAGGGTTATAAACCTGTAAGAGAGGAGATTCAGAGAGAAAAATTAGATGAAAAAACCCGTATTCTATTATGGAATGTATTTTTGGATAAAATATGGTACGGTGTTATTAACCGTCATGGTGTTCAGGCACCAATGATAAAACCCTTTATATTAAAATTATGGGATGAATTCTTTGAAGAACCTATAGATACTATACCACGTAGTCCAAGAGACGTTTTTAATATAATAAAAAGTTACTTTTTTGAACCAAAATGGTTTGTAACATTTGATTATATCGAATTTATAGCTGAAAATTTCCCAAATATTTTTGGAGCAAATAAACTTTTTGTTGAAGGTTGTAATGAAGTTTTAAAAAGAAAATTATCTGTATATAGGTTAATAGGGGAAACAATTACAGAAATTAGTTCTGAAGAAGAGATAGCTGAACTAGCTGAAGTTCTTGATGATAAGGATATTCACAAGTCTATTAGAGTTCATATAAAAACTGCTTTAAAGATGTTATCTGATAAAAATAATCCTAACTTTAGGAACTCTATTAAAGAATCCATTTCAGCAGTAGAGTCAATCTGTAGAATAATTGGAGAAAAGCCTAAAGCAACATTAGGGGAAGCTTTAAAAAAAATTGAAGATAAAGTTGAAATTCATCCTGCATTGAAAATGGCATTTGATAAACTCTATGGCTATACCAGTGATGAGGATGGAATTAGGCATTCAATAATGGACTTAAAAGATATTGATTTTGAGGATGCTAAATTTATGTTGGTTTCTTGTAGTGCTTTTATTAACTATTTAAAAGAAAAATCGATTAAAGCAAACATTGATCTAAAAGAACCTGCTGCTTAACTTATAATTTAAAGTTTTAATCAGATATTTTTCACCCGTAGCACCATTGAAAACTAATGCGAGTCTATTTGGTAACTGTGTTAAGATTTGTCGTTCAAAAGGATCCTCTGAAAAAAGCAAATTATTCGGATAATCTTCTCTAAAAATAATTTTTATGCTAGGTTGAGAAGCAACATCATCAAATAGACGAGCAGGCGATTGGTCAGCAATTATAAAACCCACCCCTCGACTACGATATTCCTTTAATAGTTCAGAAAATATTTTAGCCATTTGTTCTTTCATGATAAAGTCGGCATCATCGCTGTTTGTAGTAATAGGCTTCTCTAAAATAGCATGAGCTTCATCAATGACAATGAGATATTTTAATTCTTCAGCTTCACTATCTTTAGTTAACGTTCTTATAAGTTGGAATATGGCATTAACAATTAACATTTTAATAAATTTATTACACATTGACAAATCAACGAAAATATTTTTACCATTCAACCAATTTACAACCCAATCTGGCAACTTTTCTATTAATTTTAGAACCTTTTGAATCTTCTGTTCATCAAAAACATTCATACGATTCCTAAATACCTGTAATAAGTTAGCTTGCTCTTCTGGACCATAAGGATTATTTATGATGTATCTTTCAACGCCTTTTAACAAATCCATAAAATTCTGTGGTAATTTTCCTTTCAAATTCATAAAGCCTATTTTAGTACGATAAATAATCTTCTCAAACACATTTTTCAAGCCTAAAGATGCACAAATATAAGTAGCAGTTTCCTGTAAACATTTGTTTAAAGACTCTGGCTCACCTTCAATAAAGTAAGGTATTTGAAAATTATCAGCAGAATACCTAATCTTTACAAAATCTTTGTAAAAGATTTCTTGGGAAGCTTTCGCAACGTTTAGAATTAATATCCCTACATCTTTAGCTTTATTACTGAGTTCACTAATTAATCTTGCCAAAAAATAGGTTTTACCACTTCCAGATTTCCCAAAGATCGCTAAATCTTGAGGAAGTTTGTTGATTGGTACATATGTTATATGATTCGTAATAACTCCATCTTTTATGTGTTTTCCTACACTTAAAGCTCTTTTCTTAAACTTATTATTAATATCAATATATCTCACATTTTCATTTTCCAAAATTGGTAATCTGGGTAATGGTAAATTCTCTGGGAAATCGAAATTAACTTCTTCTTGAATGACTTGCTTAAGAAAATCTTTATTGTTATTGAAAACGTTTCCTTCTAAAATATCTTGTAAGGAAATATCCGAGGGTTTCACTAAGGAGGCTCTTTTACCTTTATTTGTGTCAATATCCATTGATAAAAATTTCAAAATCCCTTTAAGGTTTGAATGCTCCTGAATATCTGCATTGTCTAATTCATAATTTAGGAAAAATTGTAAATTGTAACTATTCAATCTTTCTTGAGATTCACTTATGCGTGGTTCCTCTTGCCATAAAATAAACAACTGAACAAAGTGATCTTTCAAATAATAAAATGCTTTAACAAATCGTTCTATTACATTTATTTTGCTCGTAAGAAATCCAAATGGAAGAATAATCTCTAATAGATTCCTATCATTTTGTTCCTTTGGATCTTTAGTATATATCGGTTTAACAACAATATTTCCATCTAATCCTACGAATTTATGTTTTAAATTCGAAAGCCACGCAGATCCTAATTCGATTCCTTCAGATTCAGATTCTGCCTTAGTAAAAAATACAACTTCAACATTCTCATTAGCACATAATTCAAGACCATAAGTAGCAGGAGGATCTCTTCCAAAGGGATCATATAAAAAGGATCGAAACTCTTCACTTTGGTGAAAACTTGGCTATTTATTTTCAGGAAACACTTTAGGTTTAAATGGCTCTGGAGCTTGCGTTATAGTTATTCGAGTCTGCCAAAATGAGATTTTATATTCCATTCTTATTGTTCACTTTGAAAATAATTCTTTTAGAAACATGATATAACTTATTCTAAATCTTTTTATAAAAATTCAATGATTTTATATAAATAATTTAAAAAAGTAATCACCAAATTTCTCCTTCATTACCATGACTTTCATCGATTTTTTCATAATCTTTCCCTCTCTCTTCTGTCTTCTCGTCTATTCCACTATAATCTTTACTCTCTTCAGTTGAAGATTTACCAGAAGTTTTGCCATCTGATTGTTCATCTATTCCAGCATAATCTTTACTCTTATCAGTAGAAGAATCATCAATTCCTCTAAAATCCTTGTCATCAATTTCAGAAGATTGATCAATCCCTTCATAATCTTTATTAATATTATTTATTCCTTGTTCAATGCCATTATAGTCTTTATATTCACTTCCTATAACATTTTTAGTTTGGAAATCCTCATTAGGTTCTTTATCTGGATTATTTGCTTCCTCCTTTTTTTGTTCTTCCTTTTCTTCTTTAGCTTCTTGAGTATGTCGCCTTCCTCTATGAGCTTCTGCCATTTTTTCTTTAGTCTCCTGGGTAAGTCGCCT
>CAYSZJ010000127.1:0-12220 GCA_964435435.1 uncultured archaeon | reverse complement strand
TGTAGGTTCAGTTATTATTTTTAATAAACGGGATATTCCGGTCTAATATTAAATTTTTTTTAATTTTTATAAATTTATTTGGGAGAAGATGGGCTAAATTTAACTTTCAAAAAAACGCCAACGAGAGTTCGAAAACTTTCACAATGTACTGCTATTAACTATAAATCCTCCCCAGCGTGCTTCTGTGGAATAAATAATAATTATTTGATCCGTTTTAAGTTAGATAAGGATTATGACATCTCAAAATTCGCACTTAATCATTTAAGGCAAATTGCTATGGAGAAGTATAGGGAACTTCGAAATTTACTTGGATGGTTTCTTCCCTATTTTCCCTAAATAGATTTAATTATTTAATTTTTTTTATTTATATTGATGCCAGACAAAAAAAAAAAAATTTTTATACCTGATAAGGATAACAAATATAATCAAATTTTTGATCTGGGGGATGTGAAATATAAGAAATGCCCTGTGTGCAAGGAAAACCGTGAGTATCCGGACTCGTTTGCACCTGAGGGTTTATGTATCTTCTGTGTGGAAGATGTCTTTATAGAACCCGAGTTCTTTGAGATTTATTTGAAGGCTATTAAAAAGGGCTATATTAAGCCCGTTATGAGTATGCACAATCTTTTTTTTTCCAAGAACTAGCCTATCATTCTAAGCCATAAAAAGATTTATAAGTTTTTTTATCTTTATTATTAAAAATTTAAAGATCTAATCAATTAAAAATTATATTAGAATTTTATCGAGGTTAATTAAAATGTCAAATTTCCGTGGAAAAATACACTCAAAAGAACTCATCGCGACATTTGATGACGTATTAATCCTACCCGGATTCACGAATTTTAGTCCTAGCGAGGTAGATATTTCTTCGGACTTAGGAAAATATTATTTTAATCTACCTATAATGTCTTCTGCAATGGATACCGTCACTGAGGATTTAATGGCAATTAATATGGCTTTACATGGAGGACTTGGAGTTTTACATCGTAATTGCTCTTATGAGAGACAATTAGAGATGTGTCGTATTGTAAAGAGAGCTCGATCTTTTGTAATTGATGATGAGCATGTAGCAACAATTGATCCTAATGCAAGAGTAGCAAAAGCAAAATTCATGATGGATAATTATAATATTAGCGGTATTGTTGTAATAAATGAGGAGAAAAAGGTCTGTGGTATTTTCACTAAAAGAGATATTCCCTTCTTTGAGCAGGATATACAAAATGGTGCAATAAAAGACTATATGACTAAAGATCTTATCTCTATCGAACCAGGTGCCTCAAGAGAAGAAGCCTTAAAGATTCTATATGAATCACGTAAGGAAAAGTTACCAATTATAGATGACGATGGATATTTAAAAGGATTAATAACAAAGAAGGACTTAGCTCCAGAATTTCCTTATGCTTCAAAAGATGAAGAAGGTCATCTACTTTGTGCCTTAGCTTTATCCCCCAAATTTCCAGAATCTTCTCATGGACAGAATATGCTTAAAAAAATCGATAAATATGTAGATATTTTCTTTATTGATGTAGCTGATTTTTTCAAAAAAGCTGATATTAACGGGACTGAAAAATTAATGAGATTTTTAGATTCTGATTTTGTCTTAGGAAACATTGGAACTTACCAAGCTGCTGAACATTTAATAACTAAATGTGATTTTATTGAAGATAAATTTATAGGATTAAAAGCTGGAATGGGTTCTGGTTCAATTTGTACAACTTCTATTCAAACAGGGGTTGGAGCACCAACTCTTTTTGCTACCGCGCAAGTTGCAGATGCAATACAAGATTATAATCCAAAATTATCATTAATTGCAGATGGAGGTTTTAAAAACCCTGGAGATGTACCTAAAGCGTTTGCTGCTGGAGCCAATTTAATTATGTCTGGACATTTTTTTGCAGGTACTGAAGAATCTCCTGGTTTTATAGATACTATTGCAGGAAGAAAAGTAAAAGTATATAGAGGTATGGGCTCTAAAAATGCGAGAATGTCAGGATATATAGCAGATCGTTATATAGAAGGCTCAAAAATGTTAACTGAGGGTGTTAGTGATTATGTCCCTTATGTAGGAGAAGTTTCTGGAGTTTTAGCAACTTTAAAAGAAGGATTAGCTAATGGGATGATTTATGCTGGTGCTGGATCTATTGAAGAAATGAAAAAAGTAGAACTTGGAATCATCTCTGTCGTGGGATCACGTGAAACGCAGCCACATGATTTGATTGGTAAATTTTAGAAAGAGTAATATAAAATCTAACCTAAATAGTATAATTTGTTTGAAATTCAACTAAAGTAATTATTCTATTTCTAATTAAATTCTATTTATTAAAGATCTATTAAATAAATTATAACGATCATAAAGTTTACTTTGTTATTATTAATTTTATTAAGTAATTAAAAACGAATTTAATGATTTTTTTAATGAAGAAAATAGAAAGAGCAATAGTTAGTGTTTTTGATAAAAGTGGAGTTGTTGATTTCGTAAAAATTTTGATTGAGGAATTTAAGATAGAAATATTGTCGACAGGTGGAACAGGGATATTATTTAATCAAAATAAGATCAAATTCACAAAAATTTCAGATTATACAAGCTCCCCCGAAATATTTGATGGTAGAGTAAAAACTTTACACCCTAAAATCGAAGGTGGAATACTTTACCGGAGAGACTTTAAAAAAGATGTTGAGGATGCGGAAAAATATGATATAACAGCTATAGATATGGTTGTCTGTAATCTATATCAATTTAAAGAAGCAATTGAGAAACCTGGTTTAGACATTAAAGACGCTCTTGAGCTAATTGATATTGGGGGTCCAACAATGATTCGAGCTGCTGCGAAAAACTATCCAGATGTGATCGTTGTCCCAAGCCCTAAATATTACGATGATATTATTGATGAGTTAAGAAAAAATAAAGGAGCAATTACAGAAAGGACGAGATTGATTTTAGCTCAAGACGTATTTACTCTAATGGCAGATTACAATGCCGCTATCGCCAATTATTTGCAAAAGTATTATAACCCTGAATCTGTTTTTCCTAATACCTTAATTAAAGTGTATGAAAAAGTTCAAGATTGTCGATATGGAGAAAATTGGGATCAAACTGCCGCCTATTATAGAGATCCTTCCTCAAAATATGGATTACATAATCTAAAGCAATTAGGAGGTAAGCAAATCTCTTTTAATAATTATTTAGATATTGACTCATGTATACAAATGTTATTAGATTTTGGATCTGAACAATATGTTACAGCGATTTTAAAACATACTTCTCCAAATGGAATAGCTATTGATAAAAAAGATCTATTAAAATCAGTCCAAATGGCATTTAATTGTGATCCACTTTCTGCATTTGGAGGAATTTGGGGTGTAAATAAAGAATTAACTGCAGATATAGCTGATTTTATCATAAATAAAGAAAAAATATTTGTGGACGTAATATTAGCTCCCTCGTTTGAGCCAGAAGCTCTTGAAATCTTGAAGCAAAAGCAAAATATGATAATATTAGAATTAAGTGATTTACTCTACAAAAAGGATGAGATCTATAAAAATTTAGAGATTCGTTCTACTTTGGGTGGGGTTTTAATTCAAGAGTATGACAGTAAACCTATTATTAAAGAATGGAATGTAGTGAGTAAAAGGAAAGTAAATGAAACTGAAAAGGAAGCTTTAATTTTTGCATATAAAGTTTCAAAATGGGCTAAGTCAAATTCTGCATGTTTTGCCCAAATTTATGATGATGGAATTTATACAATTGGTATCGGTGCTGGACAACAGAGTAGAGTGCATGTAGTTAAATTAGCTGCTCAAAAGGCAATAGAGTTTGGCCATAAGGACGAATTGAAGAATTCTTTCATGGGTACAGATTCTTTTTTTCCATTTCCTGACGGTTTAGAAGCAGCTGTTGAGGTAGGAGCAAATACTATAATTAATCCAGGTGGTTCAATGAGAGATGAATTAATTATCAAACGAGCTGATGAATTAGGCTGTGCTTTAGTCTTTTGTGGAAAACGAGTATTCAGGCATTAATAATACTAACCAATTTAGGTTTAATCTCATACTTCTTAATCATTTAGTTCTTTCAAACAATTGGAGTTTAGAATAAAAAAAGTTTATAAAGTTCTGAGCATAATTTTATAATACTCAAAAAATCAATTTTACTTTTAAAAGTAATAATTTAAGTGAGGAGAGTATAGTTAATTAATTTCTTTTAAGAGGGATCTCTTTTAAATGGATTTTTTTAAAAAAAATTTGATAGACACACTCAAAGCGATCAATAAGTTAATAGAGAATAATGTTAACATTGTAAATACAAAAAGAGTTAGAAGATGTAATAACATTAAATCATCAAACCGCTCTAAGATAAATTTTATTTGGAGATCTCTGAGGTTTCTTGAAGAGGAAGGAGTTTTAACCTTGAATGGAAGTACAAATCCTAAAACTTATAAAATCACAACAGACCAAAAAATAGATGTTAAAAAATTCCTTTCTCAAATCAATAAAGGTAAAAACACATAAATCTACACCAAAAATAATTCATCTAATAATTCATTTAGTTTATTTTTGGAATCAACATCATTCGGATTATTAACTAATCTTTTCTGATAAAAAATTACATTAGGATACTTTAATTCAAGTTTGTTAAACAATTTTGCCCATTTTTCGAAGTTATTCAGAAGTTCTTGTACTTCGGGATCTTCCTCAAGTGATATAACTTCTTCTTTTTTTTCTTTTGAAAAGAGATTTTTATATTTTTTTATACTAATGCCTTGATCTCTTAATAATTTCTTATTAGTTTTTCTAATAAATACTTCTAAACCGCTTCTCCAACCGACATATTTTTCATTAATTTTATCGATAGTTTCTTGAATGCTTTTTATCTCTTGTGGAAATATAGTTTCTCCCCTTTTAGTTAATATTTTCTTTATTTTTTGAAATTCAGTTTCAAGCTTTTTAATATAATTACTAACCATTTTTTCAAATTCAAATAATACTGTATTATAATCTTTAGCAAATAACACCTCATCACTAGAAAAAGTTAATGTTTCTTCGTCAAAATTACCTCTTAGCTTTCTTTTTTTAATCAAATCATCAAAAATTTCTCTCAATAAGTCAATTTCTCTTTGATTTAATTTCTTCCCATAAAATAAATCATGAAAAGAAAAAAGAAAACTATTTTCCAACATCAAATTACGAATTCCTCGTTCAGTATAAAAAAGAACTTCCCTTTCCTCCTCATGAAAAATTCCTTTTACCTTTCTATCCTTAAGTAATTCATTAATAAGATCTTCAATTAAACTTGCCGTAATATCAAAATTTCCTAAGGATATATAATTATTTGATTTTGATTTGTCAATTAGCATGTATTTAATTTCATTCTTAGCTTCTTCTATTTTGTGCGGTTTAAATATTAGTAGATCTGCTTTTTTAAAATATATAATTCCTAAATCATTGATAAATTCCAAGAAAGAGTCGAGTTCCATGCCTGTTTTTTCAAGATAATCATTGATTTTAATTTGAGCCTTTTGCTTTATTTCTTCACCGATTAATTGTAAATTCTCATCAATTTTAGTTATAATATATTTTTTGTCTATATTGAGTTCTTTGGCTATTTCCTCTACTTTATTCATTTTTTTTAACTTTTCTGAAATTGAACCAATATTTTTAATTCTCTCTTTTAAATATTTTGAATAATAAAAGATTTCTTTCTTGACATTCCAAACACCGCTTCTTTGATCAACAAAACTTTCAAATACATCAAATAATAAAATTTGATTTATATTCAATTTTTTAGAAATCTTAAGAATATCAAAATATCCAATAATTTTAGAATTTTGAACTTCTTCTGTTATTTTTAAAGTACCTAGATTTGTTAACCATTGAGTTCCCTTACGAAAATCAGATAAATACCCCTTTGGTAAATTTTTAATCAATTTTATGAAATCTTCATCTGTTAATCTTTCTCTATATGACTTTAAATCAATAATAACTTTTTTTGCGGCATTAATATTTATTTGTTCTTGTATCTTTTTTAATGAATAATAAGAATTTTTTGTTTTTCCCCGCAATAATTTCTCTTTAGTAGATACAATTATTTCCTGAATAATGTTCTTTAAAAACTCAGGGGGAAGGAAATTGTATTTCTTTAATTTTATAATACCATTTAGATTCAAATCATTTAATAATTCTGTTTTTATATGTTCATAAGGATAAAAATAACCAATATTGGAATAATAACCTTTAATAATCTTTAATTCTATCAAAGTTTTAACGAAAATTGCTAATTCTATTTCATCTTCGATTATTTGAGAGAATCTTTCAATAATTTTTTCATGAGAAACTTTCATTCTCTCGTCGAAAAATTTCAGAATCTTTTCTTTTTCAAGCTCATAAATATATATATTGTTTTCTGCTGTTCTGGTATAGAAATAGATCTTTTTTTCTTTCAATGTGGAATTCTTAAATTTATTAAGATAATCTTTTAATTTTAAGCCGGAATTCCTAGAACTCTCTGAAAAATTATATTTTTTCATTAAAATTTGATTTTCCAATAAATTAACTAACGCTTCAGCCTCTAATTTTTCTAATCCAACACTAAACAAAAGAGGGAAGAATTTTTTTATAAGTAGTAATAGTTTTCCAAAAACTTCAGATGCTTTATCATCTTTAAATGATGTTATTAGAGACTTTGAAACACTTCTAAAACGATACAATAGATCAAAGTCTAAATCTATACATTTTTCAAGTACACTCAATAGTGATATTATATTATCTTTAGATTTTTCCAATAAGAGACTTTCAATTAAAATATTTTTAACTGAATCTGTTAAATTTGGATTCTTAATCACTAATGGCTGTAAAAAGTAATGAACATTATTTCTTATATCTATAGAGTTATCTAATAGTAATCTTGTAATTTTATAAAAATATTTCTCACAGGTTTTTGGATCTGCCATCATAGCAAATCCTATAGTAATGATGGAATTAACTTTTAATTTTTCATTGTCAGAATCTAAATAAGTTTCAATTTTTTGAATTAAGCCTTCAGAAATTAGACTAATGTTATTCTCTGCTAATATACTTATAATATAGGTTATAGGCACTACATAATTTTGTTGATCTAACAATTCTTCTAATTCATCAACTATTTTTGTAATTTTCGAAAGTTTATCTTTATTAAATAATTTGTTTAGTTTATCAATTTTCTCAAGAATAAGAGTATCTTCGAATTCTTCCAGATTGAACATATTTCAAATAATATAGTATTTAATTTAATAAGAATTTTTTTATTTTTTTAATTTCTACGATACCCTTAACACTTTGAAGTAAATAGGTGGGCTTAACTTTTTCTAAACCTTCTCTATCTCCATGTCCAGACAATAAAGCTATGCTATTGATTTTTGCGTTCTTTGCACATATAATATCTTGAGGAAGATCACCAACATAATAAATAAATTCTTTATTTATTGAAAATTTATAATTTTCCTTGATCTCTTTTAAGGCAGCATATATTGGATAAGGATTTGGTTTTCTATAAGGTGTATCGTCTCGAGAAATGAAAACAGAAAAATACTCGTCTAGTTTCAATTTTTTTACAAAACGTTCTAATCGGTTTCCACTTGTATTAGAGACAATTCCTAAAGGTATATTATTCTTTTTGAACTTTTTTAAAACTTCTTCTAAATTTGGTTTAAAGGTTTCGTACTTCTCAAATTTAGGATATGTTCGCCTGAATCTTATAAAAAATAAAATTCTTCTCCCTCTACTAGGGATATATCTTTTATAGATTTTGATTATTCTTTTTAATGCTAATATTCTATTTTCTGAATCTGCTTCTTCAAAAAGCCGTGCAAAATCAATCAGTCTCATGTTTTCGGTATTTTTCCATTTATAAAACTTCTTTTTTAAAAAAATTGAAGCTGTATATTCAAGAGATTTTTGTGTTATAATAACACCATCAAAATCAAATAAAACTATAGGTAGATGAGACATGAGTGTGTTAAAAAGTGCGATTTAATAATTAAATTTATCTATATTTATTCTGCTTTCAAAAGAAGGTTATTTTTAAATGACATAGATAAGAAAGTTGAGTTGTTTTGTTTAATTGAATCTGTTCTGTCAGCCTCATTCTAATAATATTGAAAGAGAGAAATAGTTTTAAATGAATGGGGGCTGAAAGTTTATAAATGATAAAAAAAATTTAAAATGAAGGGAAATTAAAAATAACCCAAAAGAATAAAAAATTAAAAAAAATTATAAATATAATTTTAAATTGGCTTAAGTGTCAATCTCATCAGGTTCCACAGAGACATGACTAAGCAACCAATCAAGTTGCTTTTCCTTTTTGTTAATATTCAGAACTGTGTTAAGGATCATGACCTCATCTGCCTTTCCTGGCATTAATGTTAACTTGCCAGCCCGCAACATGAAGAATTCAAACACATCAGGAATCTCCTTTTTAAATCGTAAACTCTTCACTGGAAATCTCTCAGCTGAGCTGAAAATTCCTGCTTTATGAATAATCTCATTTCTTTCAATTTTGAAATATTCGAATCTTGTGCTAATAATTACGATCCCTAAGATTAATACCAAAATTATAGTCATGAGCATGTAGAACTCCCATGGTAAACCTATATTGAGCTCAAAGCCTGTAATATTTAAATCGAAATTTGGAAAAACTAAGAAAACTACAACCAAGATGATAATAATAATAGCTAATATTAGTACAAAGAATTTGGTTGAGGAGAAATCAAAAGCAGTTACGAATATATTTACAAAGAAAACTATAAACCAAATATATCCTAACAATGAACTTGGATCGATAAATGCTTGAATCATCCATAAAATGAAGCTTGTGATGAGCAGTGGCCAGAAGAAAATTATTTTCGGATAAGATCTTATGAAGATCTCGCTAGGATGTTTAGTTTTTTTTTCAGACATAACTTTTCCACTAAAATTTTTACTTTTATATTTTTTTAATAAAGAAAGGATTATTAAAATAATAGATAGATGTGTTATTTAAATATTAGTATCTTATAGAGTTAACTTAAAAGTTAATCGAACTGATTTTATTCTTCATTTACTCTTCATAAATTTTTAAAAAAAGAGTTTAAAAAAAAAATGTTATTTTTCTATATTGGTAGTTTTCTTTGCAATTATTAGTTATTCAATCATCACGTGTAAGCTGCTTAAGAGAAAATCAATTTGTTCAGCTTTTTTATTAACATTAAGTACAGTATTTAAATGAGCTATTTCACCTTTAGAAAATATTAAAGTTAATGATCCTGCTCTAAACATTAAGTACTCAAATAAATCTGGAATCATTTTTTTAATTCGTAAACCTCTTACTGGAAATCGCTCAATATGTGTAGAATAAATCCCTCTTTTATGAATTATTTCATTTCTCTCGATTTTGTAATAATCAAATCTTGAACTGAGAACAACTAAACCCAAAATTAAACCTAAAATAATTGTCATTATCATATAAAATTCTGCTGGTAACCCCAAGTTTATATTTGAACCTAATTGTGCCAAAATGGGGATCAAACCAAGGAATATTATAAGCAACACAACAATAAGAGTTCCTAAAATTACAATTAAAAATCGAGTTGATGGAAAATCCAACGATGATACAGCAAAATTTGAGAAAAATATAATTACCCAAATTGATCCTAACCACGGATTTAAGGTTGGTAGAAACGCCTGAATAATCCAAAAAACAATCGAAATCGCAAATAAAGGAGTAAAAAATATCGCTTTTGGGAAACTTCTTAAGATTATTTCATCTTTTCCTAAAAAACTTTCTTTATTTTCTATATGCTCTCCCATTATAATCAGAATGTTATATTCTAATTCAATAAATAATGTATTTCTTAAAATTTTATATAATACTTAAACTAAAAAAAATTACTAAAAGTTTATAATAAAATAGTAAGAATAAATTTTATTCCCAAATGTTACTTTTTGGGAGTACCTAATAAAAGGAACTAATAGATTGTATCATTCTATAAGAATATGCAATTTGCTGGTTGCCCTGATCACTAATCCCCATATGACCAGGAAGCAAGTACTCTACATCCAAATTATTCACAAATTTTATTGAATTTTTTAATATATTTAACGATCCTCCTGGAAAATCATATCTCCCAAAACTACCGCCTATAAAGACTAAATCTCCAGGGATTAATACTTTTTTTTCAGGGTTATAATAACATATTGAACCTAAAGAATGGCCTGGTGTATAAAGAATTTCAAATTTAAATTCTGGTGATATTTCAATCTCTCTTAGATGACTTAAATCATTAATTTTTAGGGGAATAATCTCAACTTCGAATCTTCTCGCAGTTAAACCAAAAATTACTGGTAAAATCTTTCTTTCCTCTCCTTTTTCTAGTATTTTTGCAGTTTCTCCATAAGCAAAAATCTCTGGAGGATTATCCTCCATAACTTTCATTAGTTTGTAGACACCCAATACATGATCAACATGTTCATGCGTTAAAAACACCTTTGTAATATTTTCATAATTTAGATTAAATTTTTCCATACCTTTAAATAAACCTTTCATTGAAATTCCATTTCCTGCATCAAATAAAATTAACTGTTTAGAGCTCTGATCTTCAATAATATATTGATTACAATCGAGCATTTGATTTTCTGAGAAGTAATATAGGTTTTTGATAACTTCTTTACCTGTTTTTTCAGATTCATCCTTAAAAAAGAACACAATATTTCACTCCAAGCTTTCTTTTTAAACGAATTAAATTACCCTTGTTTTAATCTTTTTCTGTTAAAAGATATAAATTTAGAAAATAAATAATTAATTATGGTAAATGAACCCAAAATTGAAAAATTAAAATCTAAAATCAGTTATGGAATAAAATTTTGGCTAAAATTTGAGAATAAAAGTATTTTAGGTGCGGGGTGGGCTAAGTTACTTGAAAATATTGAAAAAAATAAAGATGGTTCATTAACTCAAGCAGCTAAAGAGTGTAATTATTCTTATAAATATGCATGGAATATTTTAAAGAGAATTGAAAAAAGAACAGGGATGTCTGTGGTGATAACTGGTAAAGGAGGAAGTGGTGGTGGAGGTTGGGTTAAATTAAATAATTGGGGTCAATATCTTTTGAAAACCTATAATGATTATTTCGAAGAAATTGAAAAAATCGAACAAAAACTAAGAGAAACAGTAAGAGCAAACTAATAAATAGATTTTAATTTCACAAAATTATTATTTTTGTTAGGAATAAATAAATAAAAAATCATATTTTTAATCATGGACCGCTTAGGACAATTCAGTGAAATAAAAGTAAAAGATATTATGATTAAAAATCCCGTCTTTGTAACCCCTGATGAGAAAATTAGTGTTACAGAACTTTTAATGGTAAGAAAAAATATAGGAGGGCTTCCTGTTGTAAAAGATCCTAAAACAAAAGAATTAATTGGCATTATCACACAAAGAGACATACGTCTAGCTAGATTTGCTATGAGTCTAGAATCCCCTAACACAAAAGTTAAAGATTTAATGACTGCAGAACCTTTTGTCGTAAAAATAAAAGATACATTAATACAAGTATTAGAGATAATGCTCGAAAAAAAAATACAACGTCTTCCGGTCGTGAACGAAAATAATGAACTTATTGGTTTAGTTTTACAAAATGAGATTCTTAAAACTCTTTTGAAATATATGAAAAAATAAATTTTAAAAGAATTCTTTCCTACACTGTGTTAATCGGTTGTAAAGCATCTCTTTGGTGTACGATTTAAATAAAATATGGATAACTTGAAGAATTTTATAAAATTTTCTAATGTTGTTTTTTGATCTTAAGGATAAACCCATATTATTCTCAACGTTTCCGCTCGACTATTCCCGCTTCATTTAGCAAGTTTACAAGAGAACAGTCATTGTTGAAAGAAGCGCATTATTATTTTATTGGTCCAATAGTTAAAAATTATGTGGAACACGGTTATAATACAAAAACCGAGATCGCTTCAAAATTACATTCGCCTGAGAATCCTCAAGGTATATCTACAGCAATGATATCAAGGATTGTTAGACAAGAATATGGAGCTTCTTCATGGGCAGACTTTCTTGCAAGACATGGAGCTAAATTATCTCCTCAATCTTTAAGTCTTCTTGACATTAGAGAGTTTATTAAAGTAGGTGGTAAATCCCAAGAGGATTACATAAAATTTGTCTTATCCACTTATGTCATTAGAGGTTTAGATG
>CAYSZJ010000126.1:0-12256 GCA_964435435.1 uncultured archaeon | reverse complement strand
TATTTAAATGCATTGCAGGAAAGGATTAATTTAAGTTTAACTTGTCGAAGTTAAGAAAATAAAAAGAATTTAAATTTATCAAATAATTTTAAAAACTAAGTTAGAAATTATACCTAAAACGTGAGTTTTCGAAATATGGACGTTAAGAGTCAAACTGAACGAGAATATACTAAAGAAAAAGGTCATATCAAAATTGATTGGGGAAGGCAAGGTGGTGTTATTGCTGCTTATTTAGTTCTTCTCTTAGGGTATTATGGAATCATTGCAAATACTATGATGTTTGATGAATATGGTCATTGGATTCCCTTTATGGAGATGGATAAGACTATCCTTTTTTGGACATATACTACATATTTAAATAATTTCTTCTTACCTGCATTATTATTGTTTTTCGTTTGTTTTCTTTTAACCTACAAAGAAGATATTCCTCATTACGGATTTAAAGCTTCATTATGGGTTGTTCCACTAATTATAGCAGAAGGATTCATCTTTTATATTATAATGTTTGGCTTCACGTCTGAACCATTATTTCTCAAATTTGGCAGTATTGAAGGTTATTTAGACATTATCATTTTATTTGGGTTAGCTATTTCTGGGGCTACAAGTGGTATGAAACTAAAGCAGTATATTGAACAAAAAAAAGAAGTTTAACTACATTTAGATCTTATATAAATCTTAGGACAGTTAGTTAATTTAAATAAATAATTTTCATCCTATAAGGAATTGAATAGGATTTCAATAACATTTCTAAAGTCTTATTGTCTTAAAAATTTCAAATTGAGCAAAATAGACATAAATATATTTAAATAAAAATATTATTTTTGATTGAAAAATTAATAAAAATTAAATTAAAAAAAAATAATTTATTTATAAATTTGCTTAATTCCAAGTTTTACCTAAGCTTTGTCTTTCTCATCATTGCGTAAATAATGCCAATCATAGCTAAGGCAGAAACCGTCAATGTTATAATCAGAGGGCTTCCTGGAATGAGTGGTGCTTCTTCTGGGAGTCCAACATATCTTAAACACTGAAATACTGGATTTTCAGTTTCATAAAAGAAGGCTCTCTGTCCGTCTCTATTTGTTATATAAAGTGACTCCCAATCTTTCCATAAGCATCCTCCCCCTATTTGTTGATAAACCCAGATATATGGATATAATTCATTACATTCTTTATAGGCCATATTACTTATCATTTCGTATTTACCCTTTGATGATGACACGAACATTCGCATCATCCATTCATTAATGTCATCATCATAACAGAATGGCCAGTTATATCTAGGGAAAGTAGGTGTATAAGGCTCTAAATACCAAGCAGCAAGATATCCCTCTGGAATTGTCCTAGGCATGTACACAGGCATAACCCACGCATTAGCTGACCAAATCGAATGTGTACCATCAAATGTTGATAACCAATAGGTACGCACAGTATCCCAAATAGTTGTTTCGACTTTATTTTTCCGCGTTTTAGCTCCTTCGCTTAAAGCTACTCCAATATTTTTTAAAGACGCTTCAAAAACATTCTTTAGATCTTCTGACGTATCATCCCAGTAAAAATCAAGAACAAATATAGGATTACTCTCGGCAATATTTTGCCATTCGGCATCCGTGCTACTGGAAGTCAAGCCTCTATCGGCACAACGTTGACTAAAATTGTAATTGAATGCAGTGGGTGTTAGTGTATAATTATCCTCTTCGGTCGTAAGTAAAATTTCTCGTGCATATTTAACATCATATTCAGCCATAGGTACACTCTCATTATAATAAATATTTCCTATGCCAACTATGTTTCCAGATCGAACTGCGCGACCTTCTAAAACAATATCGATCATCTTATCATAATCAAATGCATATGACATTGCTTTACGCATTGCTCTGGGAATACCACCAGAAGGTGCTGTTTTATCACTAAAAATAAGCTTTCTTAAACCTTCGTAATATGGTGTAGCCCAATGCGTTTCATTAATGCAATTCAATCCAATTGATGTAGCATAAGTCGAAGGATAACTTTCTATATAATCAATATTCGGATTCGCCATAACTGCTTCATAATCTATTGGCATATACATGGTATCATAACAATAATCTATAGCATGAGTCAAAATTGCAGTATTCTTCGAATCTTTACCTAATTGACCTGAAGGAAAATTGACGATCTCTATTTTATCAACATCAAACCAACCGTCAGCCTCAAGAGCAGTTTTATTCCAATAATCTTCAAACTTTATCATATAACCCCCAGCAGGGGAAGCTGTTTCTGAATGCTGTACATATTTGTAGGGACCTGTACCGATCATATGATCAACGATTGTAGGATTCTTTGGATCTTTAACACCATTTTGATAGCCATAAATGCCTCTCCCTGTATAATTTTTATAATAAGCGGCATATGAAATTTTTTGGGGTAAATAAACACCACCTACCCCTCCATAGGTATTCCAACGGTTAAAAATAACTTTGACCTTCCCTCCTGATTTCTTATTTTCAAGTATTTGTACCTCTCTGACAATTGGATACCTGTCATATGGTGCATTATTGATTGCGGTCCCATAAGCTGTAAATCCACCAAAGGGGTTAGGATTTCTAACAACTCCATTTTCATCAGCGGTGACTCCGGGGTATTTTGTATCGTTCCCAATAATGTATCCCGCATAATCAAATGGGTCTGGAGCAACATAGGTAGGGAGAGATGGTGCATCATATTCGGTTATATTAAAACTTTCAGATTGTAAGTCCTTCCATGTCTCTACTTCACTCCAATACGTTGCTATATTTGTCTGATCTCCCTCACCAGTTAAATTACCAATAATTAGATACAATCGATCGATGTTCCATTTAAATACGGTAGCATTCCAATCTGATCCATCATGGAATTTTACTCCTTCTCGAAGTGTAAAAGTTATTGATTTTCTTCCGTTAGTATTATTAAATCCTAAAAGATTTTCTTCATCATCCCGCCATTCTGTTTCCCAGTCAGTAACCAGGATACCTATCCACATCTCCTCTCTTGTTTTATTTCCAATACCTCCGTCATATTTTGCATTTAAACCATAAGGATATTCAGTACACTGTGGAAAGTAATGAGTGGATGCGATGTTGGCTCCAGTGGTTATTGCGGGGTCCCAATCTCCTGGTAAAGACGATCTTGCAAGTCTAAAAATGATTGGTTCCTCTTCTTCTTGAGCTTTAGCAACAATTGGAATAAAAGGTAGTAACATCGAACTCAGTAATAGAACAGTAATTAAAATCTTCGAAAATTTTTTCATATTTTTTACTCCTTATTAATTTTAATTAAAAGTTTTAAATTCTTTATTTTGGATAATTTTATTATAAAAAAATATTCATAATAGAATATAATATAAAATTACATCAACAAAATATTTAAATATTATATAAATTTCGACACAGAAAAGAATATTTCTGATAGAAAATGGTAATAATAAAGAAAAAAAGACAAATTATAATAATTTCTCAACTTGATTTGAGTTTCTTCCATCTCATCATTGCATAAAGAATGTCAATCATAGATATGGCAGAGACGGTTAGGTTAATAACTAATGGAGATCCCGGGATAAGAGAAGTTTCTTCTGGAAGTCCAATATATCGCAAGAAATGCACTGAAATACCTCCCTAATATCCTGTCTGTTGCCTAATCAATCTTTGACCCAAAATGTATTCAAGTCCTTCCAAAAGTAAGATGATTTTTTCGCTTGTTAAAAATATATCATTGGGAAAAGTTCATTTTGTCCCTTATAGGCTACCTTATTGATTCACTTTATCTTACCTTTAGGGGCTGATATGAACATCTGACTCGGTATATCTCAAATTTGGTTCTATTGAAGGTTATTTAGACATTATCATTTTATTTGGGTTAGCGATTTCCGGGGCTATAAGTGGTATGAAACTGAAACAATATATAGAACAAAGAAAAAGTCTTTAACTAAATTATTATAGCTAAATCATTTTGTAGAGAAATATAGTTGATTACTTCAATTCTAAAGAATTAACATTTTTATATTTTTTTTGATAAGACTATAAATAAATTAGTTGGCTATTTCATAATTTCATTTATTAAGGTAAAATAGAAAATCTAGATGTTTCAGTAATAAATAAAAATTAAAAAAAAAAGAGTTTATTTATGAATTTACTTAATTCCAAGTTTTAACTGAGCTTTTTCTTTCTCATCAGTGCGTAAATAATTCCAAGCATCGATATAGCAGAGATAGTCAATGTTATAATCAGAGGGTTTCCTGGAATGAGGGGTGGTTCTTCTGGAAGACCAACATATCTTAGGAGGTGTGTTGATGGAGCACCTCCCCAATAAAAGGTCCTTTCTCCTAATCTATTTGTTGTCATAAGTGCCTCCCAATCCTTCCATAGGCATGCCCCGCCTTTTGCTTGATAACACCAGATCATTGAATATAATTCATTACATTCTTTATTGGCTATCTTACTAATCACTTCTAATTTACGATGTGGATCTGACATGTACATAACGTCAATCCAGTAATTAATGTCATCATCATAACAGAATCCAAAATTCCATTCAGGGAAATAATTATCTTCAAGGTATGAAGGAGGTTCATAATAGTTAGCATGAACCCATCCCTCCGGAATTGACCGAGGATAGTTATAATCCATAACCCACGCGTGAGCTGACCAGATCGAATGTGAACCATCAAATGTAAGTAACCAATAGGTTCTCACAGTATCCCAGATAATGGTTGGAACCTTATTTGTAGCTCCAGTAGGATCTTTTAATGCCACTCCTATATTTGCTAAAGATTCTTGTAAAACATTCTTTAGATCTTCATGCGCATCATCCCAATAAAAGTCAAGTACAAATATAGGATCATCGCTATCTGCAACATTTTGCCATTCTGCATCCGTGCTACTGGCAGTCAAGCCTCTATCGGCGCAAAGTTCACTAAAATTATAATTGAATGCAGTGGGGGTGAGTGTATAATTATCCTCTTCGGTAGTAAGCAGAATTTCTCGTGCATATTTAAGATCATATTCTGCCATAGGTACACTCTCATTATAAAACACACTTCCATCGCCTACCACCCTTCCACCTCGAACTGCACGACCATCTAAAACAGTATTGATCATTTTATCATAATCGAATGCATATGACATTGCTTCTCGAAGTGCTCTAGGTATGCCACCAGCAGGCGCTTTATCAGACGGATAATCATCAGGTAGACTAGTAGTTCTCCAACCTTCTATATCCATCCACCATGTTTCATTGATACAATTCAATGTAATTTGTGTCATATATTCTGAAGGATAATCTTCAATATAATCAATATTAGGGTTTGCCATTACAGCATCATAATCTACAGGCATATACATGGAATCATAACAATAATCTATAGCATGAGTTAAAATTGCGGTGTTTTGTGAATCTTTACCTAATTGCCCTGTTGGGAAATTGACAACTTCTCTCCTATCGACATCAAACCAACCGTCAGCTTCAAGAGCAGTTTTATTCCAATAATCTTCGTTCTTTAGCATATGACCCCCAGCAGGGGAGGCGGTTTCAGAATGTACTACAAATTTATAGGGTCCTGTACCAATTAGATGATCAACTATTGTAGGATTCTTATCATCCTTGACACCATTTTCATAGCCATAAATGCCTTGAGCGGTATAATTTTTATGATAAGCGGCGTATGAAATTTGTGGCGTCCAAAGACCACCTGGCCCTCCATAGGTATTCCAACGGTTATAGATTACTTTAACTTTCCCTCCTGATGGCTTACTTTCAACTATTTGTACTTCTCTGATAATTGGAAACTTGTCAAATGGTGCATAAAGGATTTTTGCACCAGAAGCATCTAAGCCATAAGGATTAGGATTAGAAACAACTCCATTTGCATCAGCGGTAACTCCTGGATAATGTGTATCATTCCCGATTATGTACCCTGCAAATGTATCATCATATTCGGACATATTAAAACTTTCAGAATAGTAGGGAGCCCAGGCATCTTCATCATCCCATAAATTTGGTAAATTTCTCTGATCTCCATCACCGGTTAAATTACCTGTAATTATATACAATCGGTCGATGTTCCATTTCATAACTGTAGCATTCCAATTTGATCCATCATGGAATTTCACTCCTTCTCGAAGTGTATGAGTTATTGATAGTCTTCCACCAGTACTATTAAATCCTGCAGCATTAGGTTCTTCGTCCCGAAATTCTGTATCCCATGAAGTAGTGAGGATCGGTTTCCACTCCTCCTCTTTTGTTTTATTTGCGAGACCAGCAAAATAATAGGCATTTCCTGCCCAGGGATACTCACAGGCGTAAAAAAAGTAAGAACCGTATACGACGTTATATCCATCGGATATTGCGGGGTCCCAATCTCCTGGTAAAGCCGACGCCGCAACTCTAAAAATGATCGGTTCCTCTTCCTCTTGGGCTGTAGCAACAATTGGAATAAAAGGTAATACTATCGAACTCAGTAATAGAACAAAAGTAAAAATTTTTGAGAATTTTTTCATATTTTTTTTTACTCCTCATAACTTTTAATTAAAAGTTTTAAATTCGTTTTGTTTAAATATTTTTACTAAAGAAATGATTCTTAGTAAATTTAATATAAGGTTACGATATTAAACTATTTAAAGTTTTCAAATAAAATGAATTACGAACGTAGATATTTGAAAGAAAATCGTAATCGTTAAATAAAGTTAATTTTTTTTTTAAATCATACTTAGCAATTATTAAATAATTATTAATCATAGATTATAGAGACAAGAGATACTGATACTAATTAATGGAAAAAATACAAAATACCAAGAACTTTTTTGTAATTTAGATTAAATATTTAAAAACCCTATTAATTATGAAGGAGGTAAAAAAATGGCTCGTCAAGCTCGAAACATGATAAAATATATCCTTAAACGAATATTAATTATGTTTCCCATCCTAATAGCAGTCTTAACATTTACATGGCTTTTATCTCATATGATGGCTATCAATCCTTATCTAAATAAATTAGGAGGCCAGATGGATCGTGAAGCTTATGAACGAGTATTACGAGAAAGTGGGTGGTATGATCCGTGGTATGTAAAACTTGGAATATATCTTAGAAATTTTTTTAGTGGAGACTGGGGAGAAAGTTATATTGTGTTACCTGGAGCAAAAGTATTAGATGTTATTGCTAAAATTTTTCCTAAAACAATAGAACTAATGATATTTTCAATTATTATCGTTCCTATTATCGCTATTAAACTAGGTGTCACTTCTGCAAAACATAAGGATAAACCGAAAGATACCTTAATTCGAGGTGTTGCAATTCTAGGAGCAGGCTTTCCGGTATTTTACATTGCTACATTATTACAATTATTTATTAGGCTTTCATTAAGAGACTTTACTGGAGGAGGTATTAGTATCGAGGTATTATACTCAAATAATCCATCATTGACACCACCAGTTCCTTCAGGGGGAGTTGGTACAGGATTTAGAATTATTGATAGTATTTTATATAATCAACAATTATACTTATGGGATACCCTTATTCATTTGATTCTTCCAGTAATTTGCATGATTTTTGTGTCTTTATCTGGTGTGACCAGGCAGACACGATCAAGTATGCTAGATGTTTTGGATCAGGATTATATTAGAACTGCACGAGCCAAGGGGGTTGCAGAAAAAGACGTTATCAATAAACATGCTCTTCGGAATGCAATACTCCCTACGAGTCATCTTGTTATAGCAGGAACCGCTGGAGCACTCCTAGGATCTCTCTTTGTAGAAGTAACGTTCAATTATACTGGTTTTGGGTATTATATGATACAATCAATCTACAATGGTGATTATTTATTAATAAATGGACTTCTTGTATTTTCATGCCTAATTATAATTTCAGGAACGCTTGTGGCAGATGTTGCGTATACAATTGTCGACCCAAGAATTATGTATTAAAAAAAATTAAAAAACGTGATTAAAATGGGACAAATTTATCTTGAAGAATTAGAACAAGAAAAATATCAATCAAAACCTAAAAAAAATAAAATAATTAGATATTTAAAATTCTATTTAATTCCTGGTTGGCGTGATCCAGAATTTACAGCCACTGAATATGAAATTGGAAAAATAAAGTCCAAAAGGAGATTATTTAGACGTCTTATTACGCCTCTAACAATTGTGGGTATGATTATGATTTTATTTATTGCTGTATTGGGAGTATTTGCTCCTTGGTTAACTCGATTTACTATAGAGGAAGTGTCTAAGCCCTTTTTTCCTAGTGAGGTACCATACTCCCCACCATCAGCAGCACATCCATTAGGTACCACAAGATATGGATATGATATTCTTGCGAGGGTAATTTGGGGGGCAAGAACTGCACTTACAGCCGCGGCACTTCCTGTGTTAATTTCTGTAGCAGGAGGACTGGCAGTAGGTACAATTTCCGCGTATTTCGGTGGAAAAGTTGACTACCTTATTATGCGTTTTTGTGATTTTTGGTTTTCGTTTCCATGGCTGATTCTTATTATAATTATTTCTCCTATGATAGGGCGAGATTTGTATAATCTTCTGCTACTCTATGGTCTTCTCTACATACCGTCTAGCACGAGGTGGGTGAGGGCTTTAGTTTTGCAGGTAAAGCAGAATGTGTATGTTCAAGCAGCAATTACTGGTGGTGCGAATAAATTTAAAGTTATGTTTAAACATGTTTTACCAAATGCGATGTCCCCCCTTATAATTGGTTTTTTTGGATCAATGGCCATCACAGTTTTAGGTTTTTCAAGTATTGCATTTTTAGGATTGGGAGATGAAAGGTTTGCAGATTGGGGTACTGATATTGCATATGCAAGAGCAGAGAGTTTCGCTTATTGGGCAGTGCTTTGGCCTGGACTTTTTATAGCAATTACTGCGGTTGGATTTATGCTTATAGGGGATGGATTGAGGGATGCGTTAGATCCTCGATTGCATATATAAATAAGAGGGGTTTAAAAATTTTAGGGATAATATTTCAAACAACAAACCTACCGAATTATGGATTTGCCATAATTGAATCTTTAGCTGCCTTTATCTTATTGTATTTTATTTTGTTTTTTGTTATTAATTTATTCTTCAAAGAAGATAGAGAAGTGCTAAGTGTATATAGAAAAAGTACATTAGTAACATGCTTAATTGTTTTTGGCATTATTATAGGCATTCGATTTTTGTTTGAAATCTTAAAATTTTGGAGTCCAATTATTCGAATGCTAAATATGGATCAATTATATTTTGCAATAATGGTAACGCTCTATTTTTTTCTTCATAAACCATTATTAAAGAAGTTTGGACTTTCAAGTTTTTCAAATGAAAATATTTCCCAATATCATAAGTTTAATAAAGTTCTTATTATTTTCATCGGTATAACATGGGTATTTACCGCAATATTTCTTTCCATAGCGATACTTAATATTCCAGTACAGAGTATTGGAGTATTTGAATTTTACATGATATTTTGGAATACAGATGATCCTCCTGACATTATTAACTTAAGTTTATTCTGGACTACTGCTGTTATTTTCATTGACATATTATTTACTTACTTAATTAATAAAGCCTTACCAAATGAGAAACGAATTGCGAAAAAAGTACTTAGAAACTCCATACTCGTAGGTGCATTGATTGCATTTGGAGTTTGGACAATCCAGCTTATAATTTTTGAAGTCTATATGAATAGATGGCTTGGATTTGAGATCATCATTCAAGACATTCGTGTGTTAATTATTGTTGTTTCAGGGTTATATATTGTATTTTTTTTTTATTCCCTGAAAACCAAATTTTTACCAGAAATAACCGAAATAAGTTCAAAGAGAGTCCAGAAATTATTAGAATCTGAGATAACGAAGCAATATAAATATGGTAATACAAACACAAAAGAAATTACATTAGAAAACCAAGATTCCACTCTTGCTTCTGAAATTAATGAATTCCGTACACCAGAAGCCATTTCTTTTAAAAATTATTCATATCTTTTAAGAAAATTTGCTAAAGTCCGTTATTTAGATGAAGAAATGTTACCAAATAATGTATTTAATAGAAAAATAAGTATTGCAATAGTTTTTTGGGGTATTACAATAGGGATTCTAGCGATTATTATTTCCTTAATTCTAATATCTTCTGGTCTTATCTTTCAGGTATTTTTTCTAAGTTATATATGCGCATTATTCATGGTTGTTGGGGATATTAGCCTTATATTTCTTTTTAATAGAATGAATCCTATTGATAAACGGGTTCCAAAAAATTTACTTAAAAATACTATTCTTTACGGGGGATTAATTACATTTTGGACTTGGATCATACCATTTTGTATTATTTATATGTATCTCTTTGTATGGATTAATGAAGCCATTATCTTTAACATTACATATATTACCATCCTTTCAATTTTAATGTTTTATATAGGTATTAGAATTTTAAGATGGTATGGGGCAGCTGTGAAAATGTGGGGCACACCAAAAAGAAGAGCAATTAATATTAATTTAATTTGGCTTATTATTAATTTACCACTTAGAATTTTTTATCTTTTTTATTATGGAGGAGTCTTCAGAATAACCGATAATGTGCCTTTTAGACTTGCTTATCTTTTTTACATTGGTGAAATTATCATAACAGCGATTAACATTTTTGTAGGCACGATTTTAGTGTTAAAAATGTATAAGAGAAAACTAAAAGATTCAATAACATTTACTATTGCTGTTCAAATTATTCTATTTGTAGTGATGTTATTTTTAACGCAAATATTGGGGTTCTTTCAATCTCTTATTATATCATACCATTTCAATCTACAAGATATTCGTATTCCTCTAATTGTTGCAACAGGAATATATATTATTTCACTTTCCACCTCTTTAAGGATAAAAGTTTTACCACCATCTTCTGAAAAAATTAAGGAAAAATTCAAAACTATCCTACAAACTACTGAAGAAGATCAAATCCAAGTTATGGATATTGGAGACAATGTAATTTTAGACGTTAAAGATCTTACAACCTATTTTTATACGGAAGAAGGAGTTGTTAAGGCTGTAGAAGGGGTTTCTTTTAAAATACATCAAGGTGAAACTCTTGGTCTTGTAGGAGAAACTGGATGTGGTAAATCTGTGACTGCATTATCTATCCTTCGATTAGTACGGCCTCCCGGTGAAATTAAAGCAGGAGAGGTCATATTTGATGGGGAAGAATTACATACAAAAACTGAGCAAGAGTTTTTAACTTATCGAGGAAATAAAATCACCATGATTTTTCAAGATCCTCTTAATTCGTTAAATCCTGTATTTAAAATAGGTGATCAAATCTCGGAAGTATATCGGCTCCATATGGAAGATGAATTGTTAATCGAAGCAGCCAAGAAAAATACAAGCATTTATGATATTGCCCGAAAATGGAGCCAAAAAATGTTAAAAGATTTAAATATACCTACACCAAGAATAATCTTTGACAGATATCCTCATGAATTAAGTGGAGGGATGCGTCAGCGAGTCCAAATTGCTATGGGTCTTGCCTGTAGTCCCAAATTATTAATTGCAGATGAACCAACTACGGCTTTAGATGTTACAGTTCAGAATCAGATTTTAAAATTAATGAAAGATTTAAGGAAAAAGTATAACACTTCAACCTTATTTATCACCCATGATTTAGGAATTATTTCAAAAATGTGTGATCGTGTTGCTGTAATGTATAGTGGGTTTATAGTTGAATATGGTGATATAGAAAAATTGTTTAGAACACCTTACCATCCTTATACAAGGGGACTTATAGCTTCTGTGCCAGTTGTGGGAAAGAAAAGAGAAAGACTTGATGTTATACCAGGAACGGTTCCTAATTTAATATATCCACCTTCAGGGTGTAGATTTCATCCACGTTGTCAATATTGTTTTGAACCATGTGATTCAAAAATACCGAAAAGTATAGAAGTAGAACCAAATTATTTTGTAGCATGTCATTTATTTGATCCTGAATATAAAGAATTAGCACAGATTTCTATAAAAAAAGTAGAAGATATGGATATAAAATAAGATGAATTTTTGGAAATTAAATTAAAAAATCTTTAAAAAAACGTAAAAAAAGGAGGTAAAAATGATTTTTCCTGGATATTCAATAACAGGTTTTTTAGTAGAAACCATGATCTTAGTTTTAATTTCTATTATTGGCATTTTAATTTTAAAATGGTATTCACGAGAAAAAGAATGGGAATATTCTTTTATGAATGCTTTTATTATAATTGGAATATGGTTTGCTATTGAATTCT
>CAYSZJ010000125.1:0-12561 GCA_964435435.1 uncultured archaeon | reverse complement strand
AATTCCCTCATGCAATTTTAAAGTGTCATCATAGATTCGCTCAAACCGAGCTTGTATTGGTGAAATGAATTCTGGATGAATTATTACATAAAATACATCATTTTCAATTGCTTTAATTACTATTTCCGCCATGTTTTCCGGAACCATTCCTGATGCTAATATTTTCTCAAAATTTTCCATTGCTGGTCCTGACATTTTAATCATTTCTGGTGTTGGTTTGAAAAGTCCTGGTCGTGTTTGGCTAAGGATTTCTGAATTTTTTATTATGTTTGTGCTAACCCAACCAGGACAAACCACAGAAACACCAACATTTGTATTAAAGCATTCTAAAGCTAAGGTTTCACTAATTGAGACTACAGCAAATTTAGAGGCTCCATATGGTTGATTATCTCCAGTCAGTAATCCTGCCACTGAAGAAGTATTAACAATATGACATGGTTCTTTACTCTTTAACATGCGATTTAAGAAATATTGAATACCATAGATAACACACAAATAGATTAACACCAAGTACCCAATCCCAGTTTTCAAGGGTCATTAAGCTCATGGGTCCACCTGATCCGACACCAGCATTATTACAAAGTATGTTCACACATCCAAAACGTTCATAAGAAGCATCAGCTAAATGAGCAACCTGTTCATGATCACTCACATCTGTTATAACAATCATTACTTCAGCACCAATTTCACCGAGTTCTTGAGATACTATATCGAGATTACCTTTATCGACGTCGGCTAGAACTATTTTCATTCCACGCTTAGCAAAAGCATGGGCAAGTCCACGTCCGATACCGCTTGCACCACCTATAATGACAGCTACCTTTCCTTCAAATTCATTTATCATAATTTTCTCATCAAATTTAATTTTATACTGGGTTTCTTTTCAATATAAATTGTTATCATAATAACTATAAATTTTTTTCTTTCCGAAATAGAATTTCTTTTATGTCATGTGAAAAAATGACACAAATGTTAGATTTATATACCCAAATTGCCTTATTCAAAGATGGAAGAAACTGTTTTTAGAGAAAATAATTCATATTGAGTACAAAATTAATTTAGATGATGAATATACTCTCAAAATTGCTGAAAATTTGGAATAAGATAATTTCCAGAATAAAAAGGAAAGTTGTCTATAAACCACCCTTTGATTATGATTATACATTTAAAATTATGCTATTCGGTGAACCTGAAGTAGGAAAGACTACCTTAGCTCATAAATTTTGCTTCAATATTTTCAATCCAACAGAAGGGTTAACTATTGGAGTGGATTTTTATGTTAAAACAATAGAATTACATGGAAAGCGAGTTAAATTGCAAATTTGGGTTCTGGGAGGTGAGGAAAGATTTAGATTCCTCTTGGAGAATTATTGTCGTGGAGCAAATGGTGCTATGATCATTTATGATATTACTAATATGAAAACTTTAGATCAAGTGTTTGAGTGGATTAAAATCATAAGAGAAAAAGTTGGTGATATTCCAATTATGTTAGTTGGCAATAAATTAGATTTAGAAGAATCTCGTGAGTTTAATATTGAAGAAGGAATTGAAATCGCTAAGAAATATAATTTATCGAGTTATAAAGAAATTTCATCAAAAACAGGTCAGAATTTAGATGAGACATTTGAAGACCTTACAGAAATTGTATTAAATCAATGAATGATTACATCAAAATTATTGTTTCTGAATCAATTTAGAGTTGAACTGTAAAGTGTTTTTCTCTTTTTTCTACATATTGCTGGTGATAATCCTCTGCTTGCCAAAAGTCTGATGCTGGAACAACTTGGGTAACAATCGGCCTTTTAAAGCGTTTAGATGCTTCAATCTTAGCTTTAGACCTCATCGCTTTTTCCTTTTGTTCTGAATTCAGATAGAAAATCGCTGATCGATATTGTGTGCCAACATCAGGACCTTGCCGATTTAGAGTAGTTGGGTCATGAATCGACCAAAAAACATCTAAAAGCTCATCATACGTTACTTTAGATGGATCGAACGTAACTTCAACGGCTTCTGCATGACCAGTTTTATGAGAACATACATCTTTATAGGTCGGAGTGGTAAAGTGCCCGCCAGTATATCCCACCCGAGTAGATATAACTCCTTTTACTTTTCGAGAATTAGCCTCTACACCCCAAAAACAACCTGCTGCAAAAATTGCTTTTTGAGTCTCCATACTTATTACACAAAGATTCCGTGAAATAAATCTACGTCTAATTTTATATAAATTTGAGATGAATAGTAGATTTTTTCTATAAGTAGAGAAACCCAATACTTTTCGGATTTATAAGGAAATAATTATAATACCAGAAATTCCTTTTTAACTCTATGAAGTCTAAATCATCTGAAGATAAGTGGAAAAATAAATTAACAAAAGAGCAATATCACGTTCTCCGAGAAAAAGGAACTGAACCTGCATTTACAGGAGAATATTGGAATCATCACGAAAAAGGAAATTATAAGTGTGTTGGTTGTGGTGCGCCTCTTTTCTCTTCTGATAAAAAGTTTGATTCGGGAACTGGATGGCCAAGTTTTTATGAACCTTATGATAAGGCTAATATAGAAGAAAAACCAGATACAAGTTATGGAATGAAACGCACAGAGGTCCTCTGTAAAAATTGTGGAGGGCATCTAGGGCATGTATTTGATGATGTGCCGAAGAATAAGGGTTGTCGATATTGTATTAATTCGATTTCTCTAGATTTTGAGAAAGAAAAGAAAAAGTAGAACGCACCTAATTTTTTTATATTATATATAAAAGCTCATTAACATTAACATATTAGTAATAATTGAGCAACATAGAGAAATTTAAAGAGACTAAAAAAGAAGACAAATAATAATGCCTAATTGCGAATTCTGTGGTAAGAGCATCGTGAGTAATAAGTGGAATAAGGAACATAACCATATCAATATATGTCAACAACCAAAAAAACGACTTTTCTGTTCACGTCAATGTAAATTAAATTGGGTTTTTAAAATAATGAGAAAGTAATTTCAGTATATTGATAATTGCTTGATACTCATATTGATCTATAAGAAATGTTTTCTTTAGATAATTGATATAATAGCCACATTAACTTTTTTTAATTTGATTGTCATAATACTATAGTATGGATAAATATTAAATTGAAAATTAACAAGAAAGGTGAATAATAAAATCCCAAATGTAACCATAGATGGCCCTCCAATTGATGATATAGAAGTAAAGAGACAATTAGTTAAAGAAATTACAAATACTCTTGAAAAGGCATATAAATTACCGAGAGAGGCTTATACAATATTAATAAAAGAGAACTTGTCAGAAAATGTTGGCGTTGGTGGAGAATTAGTTATTGATAGAAGAAAGAAATAAGTTCAAAAGGAAATATTTGCATACTCGTGGAGTAATGATGATTTTTACAATAAAAAGGGAGAGGTAATGGGTTTTTCACATACGCGTAAAAAGAACCAACAAAAACCACTGCTACAAGTGGCATTGGATTTAGAAATATTAGATGATGCTTTGGCAATAGCAAAAGAAGTAGCTCCTTTTGTAGATATTTTGGAAGCCGGAACACCTTTAATAAAATCTGAAGGTGTAAGAGCTATTCGAGCGTTAAAGGAAACACACCCAAACAAGTTGGTTTGTGCTGATTTAAAAACCGCAGATGCTGGGTACCTTGAGGCAAGGATGGCAGCTAAAGCAAAAGCCGATATTATTACAGTTCTTGCTGATGCTTATGATATAACAATCGAGGAAGCGCTACGTGCAGCACATGAATTTAATGTAGAGATTATGGCAGACCTTATTGTGTCTCGAGAACCCTCTAAAAGATTAGCAGATCTTAATGATATTAATTATAAAGGTACAAAAGTACACTATGCCCTAGTGCATAGTGGTTTAGATATCCAAGCATCACGACAAGCCCCATTATCAGAATTGGAATCCGTGACACATATACAAGACCGTCCCCGGTTAGCGATAGCTGGGGGGATTCGTGTCGCTGATATTTCTAAGCTACTAACTTATCCCCTGGATATTATTATTGTAGGGGGAGGAATTACACGTGCGAAAAATCCAAAAATTGCTGCAGAAAAGATTCGAAAAGCAATTTACAAGAATTCTAAATGATTTAGATGAAAAAAACTTAGAGCTATTTATCTATGGAAAAAAATGCAAGGAATGTAATTGAACAGGTAAAATTAGATTTTTAAAACGAATAGAATTAAATAAAATTTTATCTTTAGGAAAATCATTTTCATATGTGTCTTGCTAAATTTATTATAGACTTGCAAAGAAAATTTGAAGCAATTCCAGCACCAGGCGCTATTTTTTATAATGCTATTGTAAAAAAGCTGCTAAGTAAATTGGAGTCAGAACTTGCCCGAAATATTCTTCAGAGAATAGAAAAGGGAATTCTAATAGATATAGGTTCAGGTACAGGATATTTATCAATAGAAATAGCAAAAAGGGCACCACATCTTAAGATTTATGGAATTGATTTAAGTAAGAAAATGGTAGAGATAGCATCAGGTTATGCAAAGGATTTTGAGAATGTAAAATTTAGACTTGCTGATGCTGCTAAACTCCCTTTTGATGATGATTCAGTTGATTTTATTGTTAGTACAGGTTCTTTTCATCACTGGAGGCGACCAATTAAAATCTTCAATGAATGTTACCGTGTTTTGAAAAGTAGCAGTGAAGGATGGATATATGATGGATGTTCTAACCCTCCCAATGAACAGATCTACAAATTAATAAGAAAATATGGTTTTCTTCGTTATTTACTTTTTACTCAAATCCAAAAACTGCATGGTTTTCCATGGAAGGAATATAATACTAAAATTAAACGTCTTCTTGAGAATACAAAATTCAAAAAAAGTTTTCAAATGGATTTTATTGACGGTTGGATGAGAATTTCGCTCAAAAAGTTTAGTTAAGCTTATTTATTCGATGATTTATATATGACTATTTAACCAATTGCGAAGATCTTTTAGTACTTTTTTACGGTCTGTTTCGAGTTCATTATATACTTCATGGTATAAAGCTTCATAAATTCTGATGATTTTATCTTTCATGTTAAAATAGTCATTAAGCTTTTCTGCTCCTTTAATTAATTTATCGTCTGAACCGCATTGAATTAGTAAGCTAATTTTAATATCTCCAATAAATGTCTTAAAATGCTTGAAATTTTTTACCATTTCATAGCTTAATCTAGCAGAAATTTTATCAGCATTTACTAAAGGATCCTCCTCATACTCTTTTACTACTACAGCATCATGACTTAACAATTTTGCATTTAATCTAGGGTTGAAATACATCTTAGGTGCGATTTTTGAGAAACCTTTAACGAGTATTTTTAATAACCCACTAGTTTCTTTACCAGGATCTGTCCCCACTCCCGAAAGAATAAGCCCATGTAAGAGGTTCTCATATTTTTTTGTGAAATAAATAGCGATAAATGAACCTAATGAATGACCCAACATAAATATTAGCAGATGAGGATGGTGTTCTTTAATTATTTCGTAAAATAATCTTTCATCTTCTATATATTGGTCAAATGAATCGATATAATTCCTTAATCCTTCAGATTTACCGTGACCGCGATGATCATCGGCATAAATTGCATATTTTTCCGGGAGTAATTCATTTACGAGGAATTGGTATCTACCAGAATGTTCAAATCCTCCATGTACAAGCTGAATAACCGCTCTAGGAGTGTCTGGAACCCATGCTTGATAATAGATTTTTAAACCTTTTACTCCTTTAAATTCTCCCTCTATATGTTTCAAATACTAATCTCACTATTTTTAATTTGCAATATTGTTAATTTACTTGTGAAATTTTTATTTTTTTTCTATTTCTATTTCTATTTCTATTTTATATAAATTTCTAATTTTTTTGTCACATTTTTTATATGTATTTCAAAATAAAAAAAAAGTTGTAAATATATTTTCCTTTTAGTTATATTAGAGTCTACATTTCAGGCATCTTAAGCCCTACAAGTGGCATTGCTTCCACACCTGACATAAAAACTTCCAATTCTGTACTATAACCTTCTATTACTGAATATATAAGTACTTGTTTATACGCACGTTGCATAAACTCATTAAATTTTCCTTCTTTTACTTCAGAAATAGTTATAGCTTTCATACCCTCAGGAGTCGCTCTTACACCTACCCGTAAAATTTCTTTTGATAAAGATCTATCAAGAGGAAATTTTTTTACTACTTCAATATACTTTTTTCCAACTTCTTCTGATTTGGAAGCAGGAAAATAGGCAGTTGATATATAAAATAGACTATAGCTTTTAAAAAAGAATTTAATAACCCCATAGCCCTATTGTGGGTAAAAAAGACTAGCTTAGGTATAAGGAACCTTATTAAGTTTAATAACTTAATAAATTTAATCTTAAAAAAAATTAAAAATAAGATACTGGTGAAATTATTATTTCATTTTTAGAAATCATTCCAAGTTTAATTGGTTATATAATGTTTATGTTAGCTGTAGTGCATGCGTTTTTTGACGCGAAGGAGAATCGTGTACAACGATTCTTGATGCTGATAACTTTGTTTATATTTGGATTTTTATTAGAATATATGGGAGTAAGTACAGGGAATTATTATTATGCATCAGAAGCGATAATGATTTTTGGAATAATCCCTTTGTCTGTGACTTTCGCTTGGGTTGGTATTATTTATAGTATAATGCTAATTGGTGAGTGATTAGAGTTGCCTTCGTGGCTTCGCATAATTACCACCAGTTTAATTGCTTTAAGTTTGGATTGGGGAATGGATCCTATTGCTGTGGATCTTGGAGCTTGGACGTGGACATTCGAAGGTGAGTATTTTACGATTCCAGGTTTCAATTTTATTGGATGGTTTTTCATCCCAATAGCATATTTAATACCCTATGGAATAAGTTTGAATAAAGAAAATAAAAAACTCCAATTATTAACGATTAAGCAAGTAGACACGTATCGAACCTGGACTCGGAAATTATATACATTGCTAATTGTTGTTCCCATAGCTTCTGGTATTTTAATTATAGTTGGAATTGTCTCGCAAATACCATTTTTATACAACATGCATTTAATAGCACTTGTAATATGGGCGATTTTTTCAGTAATTTTCTCAGCTGGAATGATTATATGGAAACGTAGGAATTTAAAAAGGAAGGAGTGGTATGATTTATTTCCTCCAATTATTTTGATAGTATTAGGGATTAATTATACCTTTTTTGGGTTTCTAATTGGACGCTTAGATTTAGGATTTTTAATGTTGATAACCGGTTTGCCATTATGGCTGATATTTATTTTTACACTAGTAAAGAAGGAGTAAAAAAAACAAAAATAAAAAAATGCTAGTTAAAAGCTTTCTGTTTAATTATATTATTCAATTGGTAAAAACTACACTATTTATGGCTATTCGTAAAGAACTAACATTTTTATATTGAAATATCTTATATTAATGGGATGTCCCAATAAATTTTTATAAGTTTTTAGGTGAGAGACTTTCATTTAAGAGAGAATCGAGTTAAAGTTTTTATTTACGTTTTTTTATTAGTGGTATTAACTCTTCCAAACTATGTAAGTAAATCAAAAGCTGATGTTATTCCGGCTGAATCTACCGGAACAGGAAATTTTATTCCTGTGGAAGACTGTTCTTTAATTATGACTGATGCAAGTGTTATCCTTAATATAGATTATGCTAAGTCTTCCAATAAAATTTATCTTAGTTTTAATGGAAATTATACAATTTACAATCCCCATGAATCCTTGAATATGACGCTTGTTGCCCCCTTTTCAGATGATTTTAAAAATCTAGAATCATCATGTTATATAAAAACAGAGGGCAATGTAATTCCATTCAGTTTTCGTGAGAGCGATTTAGATGGCAATCTTTGGGAAAAATATTTTGATTGGAGACGGACTACGACCAGGAAATTAGTAATTATCGATATGGATTTTCCTGAAAATGATTCTATTGAGTTTGAATATATTTTTGATGCTTATATAAATATTAATGATTATCAAAATAGTATTTTAGAAATATTTTACGATGTAGGAACATCTCGTGCATGGAATGGAACAATAACAGAACGTGTTGAATTCAATGTATATGGAAAACGCCCTAATTCATATTCAAATTATACATATGATTTTTCTAATTACATTTTTATGCTTTCTGATATTGAGGATGGTCAGAGTTATGTATGGGAATGGGAAAATGAAGTGATTAATGCAGATAGTGTTTATATCTCATATTCTTATGTCAATTATTGGGGTATTACTTTTGGGAAGTTATTCATAATTTTATTTTATCCAGTATGTTTTTTATTGATAATAATAATTATAGTTATCGTAAGAAGAAGAGCTAAAAGAAAAACTTAAGAAAATTTCAATGTATAAATATATCTTATTTCATTCCAAGTTTCTTTTTTTCCTGTTAGATTATTTCTCGACGTAAAATTTTATCAAATATTTTTTAAAAAAAAACGATACAGTTAATTTTTCTAATAATAAATAAAAGGAATATGAAACAAAATTTATAACAGATTTATTTTATCTGAAAAAAATCTATATTATTATGCACCTACTTTTTTTAAGCATATTATTAAAATTATAGTCTCAATAAATGACTACCATGAATTACTGTAATGATTTCAACATAAACATCCATATTTCTATATACAATCCGATAATTTTGGAAAATAATTTCTCTTATGGATGGGTTATTAACTTCAGGTACTTTTCGACCAATTTTTGGGAAATCCTTTAATTTTTGGATAGTCTCATAAATTTTCTTAACAAAAAGATTTGCATAATTTCCAGAATCACGAGCGATATAATCATGTATCTCGTTTAGGTCTTCTAAAGAGCGTTCAGTCCATTCTATTCGAACCATTTTTCGATGATTTCTTTAGCTTTTTCATTTGATACTTTCTTACCTTCATCAGCCTCCTTTAAACCTCGAAAAATTTTTTCCCTAACGTATAAATGGTACATAATATCTTCTAATGTTACATCATCTGGAAGTGATTTTATAAATGAAATGATTTGATCTTTTATTTTTTCAGAGCTCATGATTATTATTATAATGTAAAATGAAATATTTAAAGATAATTAAACAATCCATATAAACTCCAGATGGAATTAATATTAATATCTCCTCTCAATTTCTTTATATGATTGTAAACTTATTTTATTTTAATATCCAAATTTTTTTTTATGTTTTATTCTTCGATAGTTAAATTTAAAGTCAATTTTTTGCATAGGTTAAGGATAAATTATTTCAATCCAAGTTTCTTTTTTTCCTGTTCGATTAACTCTCGCCGTAAAATTTTTCCAGAACCTGATTTTGGAATTTCATTTACAAATTCAACCTCCCGAATCTTTTTATAAGCAGAAATTCTTTCAGCAACCCAATCCATAATTTGGTCATCAGAAACTTTACCTTTAGACTCGTGTTTTAAAATTATAAACGCCTTGGGAATTTGACCAATATCCAGTTCTGTTGATGGTTTTCCAATAACAGCAGCATCAAACACATGTGGATTCTTAAACAGTAACTCTTCAAGTTCTGCAGGCGCGATACTCCATCCCTTATATTTTATCATTTCCTTGATGCGATCAACAAGATGCTCATACTCATCTTCATCGATATATGCCATATCGCCTGTTCTCAGCCATTCCTCACCAGTATTAGGGTCGGTCCAAAAAGCATCCTTAGTAGCCTCAGGTCTTTTCCAATAGCCTTTCATAACTTGAGGACCTTTAATAATTAATTCGCCAATCTGCCCTCGTTCAGGCAGCTCTTCACCAGTCTCTAAGTCAATGATTTTATGAAAAGTATCTGGAATTAACGTACCTTGAGATTCCATTTTGGGTCGAGACATAGGATTTACAGCAACAACAGGAGAGGCTTCTGTTAAGCCCCACCCATGTTGGATAGTCACATCTTTAGCATTACATTTCTCTTTTGCTAATTTATCGAATCTTTCAAGAAGTTCGAGAGGGATTGGTGCAGCACCATTGTTAAAGATTTTGAGGTTTGTCCAATTATAACCTTTTACACTAGGTTCTTCAAGATGTCGAACAACTGCGAGGAATATTGGAGGTACACATAGGCTGTATGTAACTTGAAATTTTTCTATAAGCTCACAGAATTTCTCTACCTCAAATCGAGGTGAAACGACCTGGGCTGCACCTAACCAAATTGCTTGGTTCATACATACATTTAGTCCATAAATATGGTAAAGAGGAAGTACTGTCATCGCGATATCTAATTCGCTTAATTCGTAAAGCTGACATATTTGGATTACATTCGACACCATATTGTAGTGTGTAAGCATGGTTCCTTTCGGGAGACCTGTTGTTCCACTTGTATAAACTAAGGTTGCAAGATCTTCTTTAGGATTGAAATCATATTCTGGGGGATTAGGTTTCGTTTTTGCTATTATTTTTGACCAACCATTAGTTCCTTCTGGTATTTCTGGATTCTCTTCTGATTCTATAATTATGATATTTTTAAGGTTTGTTTTGTCCTTAATTGCTGCTACGTTAGGGTATTGCGGTTCTGAAACTATTATCGTTTCTGCTCCAGAGTCATTCGCTTCATATTCAACTTCAGATTCCTTGAATAATGGGTTCATAGGAACTAGAATGCCACCTGCTTTTTCTAATCCGAAGAACGAGATCTCCCATTCAATTGAATTCCATCCATATAAGGCAACTCTATCTCCTTTTTTCACTCCTAAATTTTTAAGAACTGTAGCAAAAATATCTACTTGGTCTTTAAATTGTTTAAAGGTCATTCCATTAGGATATAGGAACGCAGGCTTATCTGGAAACCTCTCAGCTGTATCTTCCAAGATTTTATGAATAGGCATTTCAGGATAATAGAGGTGACCCCTTTTGTATTTAACCACTATTTTCACCTATTTGAATGCTATTTTTAGTATTTTAAAATTACAGTCAGAAATTCTATAGTCTTTTACATACATGCCGACCATGTTTTGTGCAGCTTCATCTTTTTCTATCGTATAATAAAATTTTTCAAAATCTTCAAGAGTTTCAAATATTAATTGCTCTGAATATCGATTTTTCTTTTCTTTTATTTGGTAGGGGAAATATTGCTTTTCTGTACTCATAGGAAAAAAGAGTTCATATCGTACACATCCAAGAGATTCATAAAATGGTTTTAATTTGTTTTCTGCAAAATTAGTAAAGCTTCGGAGGTTTTCCTGAGGAACCTCACATGACCATTGAACTAAAATCATTATGAAAATTCACCTTTTAAGATTTATTTATTATTAATAATGCTGAATATCAATATTAGCTTTTATTGATTTCTATATTTAAGTATTTACTGCTTATGGACACAATTTATCAATGGTTAAATTAGACATAAAGTTCTGACCAAGGCCTTTCTCCACCAGTTTTATTCAAGAGTTTTTTATCTTTTCTGATAAAATTTTAGTATTTTTAAAATATTAAATTAAAACTTTTAAACCTTTCTTAATCTAATTCCTAAATGAATAGCAAATTGGAGAAGTATGGAGATGATTTTCAGCAAAAATCTAAATATATTAGAAATCAATTACCAGGACATCGATTAGATTGGGCAAACAAGCCAGAAACTTATAAAGCCTATCCAAGTGCGACAAAGACGATTAAACTGCCCGATCCTGAATTTGATAAAGAAATAAGATTTTGGCAAGTAGTATTAAACCGTAAATCTACTCGAAAATTTAAGAATGAACCAATAACACAATCAGAACTTAGCCTTTTATTATTTGGAATGACTGGTTTAACTAGAATTTTTCCTCAATTTGCGTTTAGAACGGTACCATCGGCGGGAGGATTATATCCTATTGAAGTGTATCCTGTTATAAATAATGTTAAAGACTTAGAACAGGGGATTTATCATTATACTATTCTAAACCACAGCATTGAATTAATGAGACAAGGTGATTTTCGCGCTGAGATTGCTAAAAGTTGTTTAGATCAACAAATTGCTTATAATTCTGCAGTGAATTTTGTATGGACTGCAATTATAGAGAGATCCAAGTGGAAATATCTCCAAAGATGCTACCGCTATATATATATGGATGCTGGTCATGTTGGTCAGAATTTTTATTTACTTGCTGAGGCATTAGGGTTAGGAGCATGTACTATAGGAGCAATATACGATGATGAGCTTAATGAGTTATTAAAAATTGATGGGATTAATGAAACAGCTATATATGTGGGTATAGTTGGTAAAAAATTCCAATAAAACCTCTATAATAAGAAAAAAAATAATAGAGTTATTCTATAGAGTTTAAGAAGGTCAAGAAGATTTGTTGAGAGGCATCAGGTAAATCTTCAATATTTTTCTTGACTTTTTCTATGAATTCTTCTTTTGGGTTGGTATCTTTTAAAATGTAATTATCAATATCTCTAAATTTGTTTGTTATTTTTTCGTAAGCATGTGTAATGGCATCAAGGTTCTTACTTATAGTTAATTTCCAATCCTGATCTGCGGCAACTTTATATTTCTCTTTCTTGTCTTTCTCCTTGTCTTTATCTTTTTTATCTTTAT
>CAYSZJ010000124.1:0-12756 GCA_964435435.1 uncultured archaeon | reverse complement strand
AATTTGGTTTCAAAATTACATTTTTATCCTTAACAGGATTGATACCTAATAACTCTAATGACTTATTTACACCATAAACTCGATCTTTTGTAGAAGTAACTGCTACTTTGGTCATATTATACACCTTATAGTAGATAGTAAATTGCATTTATAAAATTAAAATTTGTCTTTTTAAAATAATATAGAAATATACACTTAAAGTTAAAAAATAAAAGAGTTTCAATATTTGTCCATTAGAAATATAGATAAATCAGGTAAATCCATTCTTTTAATTAAAAATTTCATTAATTTAAATATAAATAACAATATTAACAAGTTATATATAAGAATGAAGAGGGCTAAAATACCTAAAAAACTAAAAATCACTGATAATTTAATATGAAGATACAACCAAAAATAAAAAGAAAAAACAATTTCAATAAAAATTACAAATATTATGGTTTTAAATGTAAATTTCTGCATAAAGAACTCTTTTCTTTTTTAATTTATTCTTCTTCTATAAAAAACATAAAATCTTCAATTATCACACATACTTTGTTTGATCAAGCTAAATCCTATCATATAATCGACTAAAATTTCTTATTTCCCTTCCTCTTTCTCTTGTAACTTGATCCCAAGTGAACCGCCATTTCCAATTATTTCCTATTGTTCCAGGTAAATTCATTCTAGCCTTGTCTCCTAGCCTTAAAAGATCTTGTAATGGAATTACTGCCAAATCTGCAACAGAACTCCATGCGAGACGAATTAAATCTCCTACTACATCTTTCCCATCAGAATTTGCATAATCAAGTACTTGTTGTTTGAATTCCTCAGATAAATTCTCGTACCAAGCTTTTGTAGTTTGATTATCATGTGTTCCTGTATATACGATTGTATTGGACTGAAAATAATGAGGAAGATACTTATTTTTTATGAAATCTTGACCTGTATCTCCAAAAGCAAACTGTAAAACTCGCATACCAGGGAACCCTGTTTGTTGAAGCAAATCTTCAACATCTGGAGTGATAATCCCCAAATCCTCTGCAATAATTGGTAGAGATCCTAATGCATCTTCCAATGCTAAGAAGAGATCTATTCCTGGCCCTGGAACCCATTCCCCATTTACTGCTGTTTTTTCATTTGCTGCGATTTGCCAATATGACTCAAATCCTCGAAAATGGTCTATCCGTAATACATCAACTTGGTCAAGATTATGTCTTATTCGTTGAATCCACCATTGATAGCCATGTTGCTTTATTAAATTCCAATCATATAAAGGATTCCCCCAACGTTGTCCAGTTGAAGAAAAATAATCGGGGGGAACTCCTGCGACATACAATAACTCTCTTTTATCATTTAAATAATAAAATTCTGGATGCGCCCATACATCAACAGAATCATAAGCAACAAAAATAGGGATGTCCCCAATTATTCGAATATTTTTGACATTTGCATACTTTTTAACTTCATTCCATTGTTTAAAGAAAATAAATTGTGTAAACTTTTGAAATTTAATTTCAATTTCATACTCCTTTTTCCATTTTTCTAAAACAGATGTATCTCGGAGTCGTAAGTCTTCGTCCCATTCAGTCCAGGCTCTAAAGTCATGAGCTTTTTTAATGGACATGAATAAGCTGTAGTCATCTAACCAGAAAGAATGTTTACTAATAAAGTCAGAAAATTCACTTTCCAAGCTCGAATGTTGTTTTTGCTGATAATTTTTAAATGCATGTTCTAAGAGTTGCCATTTATACGTAACAACTCTTCCATAATCAACCCTCAATTCTGAAAATGTATCTTGAGGTTTACATTCCTTATTTGTTAATAATCCAACTTCACATAACTTCTCAGGACTGATAATTATAGGGTTCCCTGCAAAAGCTGAAAAACATTGATAAGGTGAATTTCCATAACCAATTGGTCCTAATGGCAGGATTTGCCAAAGTTTTTGCTTGTATTTATTTAAAAAATCAATGAATTTGTATGCTTCTGGTCCTAAATCTCCAATTCCATACTCTCCAGGTAGACTTGAGATATTAAGTAAAATTCCTCCATATCTACCAGTACCTAAGGAATTTTCTAATAGAATATCATTAGTAGGTGTAAATCTCATTATTCATTCAATAATCCTTTCATTATATATTATCTGTAAGATAATTTAAATTCAAAATTTCATACAATTTAAATTCACAATTTAAATCTTTCTCTGTACCATAAACTTTAAATTTTAATTTTTAAAATGCAATTAACTTTAATAATTTTAGATAATTATCTTGTAAAGTTTCAGGCAACTGAAAATTGCCATATTCAGAAGTTAGTATATAGCCTTATAAAAATTATTAATTTAAAAGTACAAAAAAAGAAAAATATAAGAGAATTTTTATTTGGCTTTAGGTTTTATCCTTAATTCCGATTCTTTCTCAAAGAAATGGATCTGGTCGTTGTCGAATGTAACTTCGATTTCATCATCCACTCTAAGACGACTTAAGCCTTCCAGTTTTACAATCATTGTAAATTCTTTAGGAAAATCAATATATACATATTTATCTACTATGGGTTTAGGAAAATCAATATATATAAATGTATCTGAGCCTATTGGTTCTGATACACCAACTTTAACTTTATAACGATTTTCATCGATACTTTCCGGATTAACATAAATGTGTTCTGGTCGTATTCCTAAAATTACTTCCTGATTAATAAATTCTTTTAAAGTATTATACCTTTCAGGAATTTTATATTCTAATACTTCGCTTGTAAAATACAAAGAGCCTTCTTTTTCTTCAATCTTACCTTGCACGAAATTCATTGAAGGAGATCCAATAAAACCTGCCACAAATTTATTAAATGGTCTTAAATATACCTCTTCAGGGGTACCAACTTGTTGTAACATCCCTTCATTCAACACCGCAATTCTATGGCCCAATGTCATCGCTTCGATTTGATCATGAGTTACATATATCGATGTGACACCCAATTTTTTAGACAATCTCTGCAATTCAGCTCTCATTTGAACCCGCAATTTTGCATCTAAATTACTAAGAGGTTCATCTAAAAGAAAAACCGTAGGATTACGAATTATTGCTCGACCAAGAGCAACCCGCTGACGTTGCCCTCCACTTAATTGTTTAGGTTTCTTCATTAATTGTTCCTCTATTTCTAATAATTTAGCCGTATCATTGACTTTTTCTTCGATTTCTTTTTCGATTTCCACGTACTCCTCTATTAATTTGATTCTTTTTGCAACTATAGAAATAATTTTCTCCCTAATTGCATTTCGAATATCAGAAAATAAAATTATAGTTGCAAAAAAACTTACTAATCCACCAATAAAAATTATATCTCCAAGACCGGCTGAAATTAGATTGATCATCCAACCAACCCCATAAAGACCTGCTATAAAAAGAATATAAATTGACAGAATAATTAATTGAAGTAGTCTTTTTCCTGATTTAGTTGATTTTGCTCTTAAACCAAAAGCCAAATTATCGTATACATTGTAATGGGGATATAAAGCATAACTCTGAAACACCATAGCTATTTCTCTGTCTTTTGGGGGTATCTCATTGACAATCCTATCATCTATTCTTATCGTTCCTTCGGTTATCTCATCTAATCCCGCTAACATTCGCAATGTTGTACTTTTACCACAGCCAGATGGTCCAACTAAACAAAGAAACTCATGATCCTCTACTTCTAAATTAAAGTTATCAACTGCTGTAAAATTCCCAAATCTTTTTGTTACTTTTTCATAAACTACTTTTCCCATTTTTTTTTACCTCCTTATTTTACTGCTCCTGCTACTACCCCTCCAATGAGTTGTCTTTGCAATATCATATAGAATACAACGACAGGTGCTGCCACTAAAATAGCATAGGGGGATAAGAGCTCATAAAACGTCGGAACATCAGGAGCAGTTAAATCTTGATATTGATAAAATAGTAATGGTAAGGTTGCTCGGGGATCACTTTGCCCAATAAACGTCCTTGCTAAAACGAATTCTTGCCATGCGGTAAGAAATGTGAATACCATCACTGCAACCATCCCTGATTTCGCAAGTGGAATAACTATTTTTATAAATGTTGAAAATCTTCCGTAGCCATCAATATATGCAGCTTCTTCTATATCCGGTGGGATAGTTTCAAAATAACCTTTCATCATCCACGTCACATATGCTGTAGCGCCTGTAGCCATAACTAATAAAACTCCAAATAATACTACATTCCTTTCTAAAAATCCCAATTCACTCATAATTACAAATTGTGGAATCAATAAAATTATTGCTGGAAACATTTGGGTTGATAATATAACAAAAGATAAAAATGTTTTTCCTCTGAATTTTAAACGAGCTAAAGCATATGCAGATGTAACTGAGATGGCTAATGATATAATGCTAGTTCCAAATCCAATAAAGAGACTATTGAAGAGAGCGGTTCTAAATGAGGGAGTTGCCTTTTGCAGCACAAACAATACTGAAGAGTAATTCAGTATCATTGTTCCTAATGGATCACTGGGTGGTTTTGCATTATTTATTTCATCTGGAGTTGAAAAGGATGCCATTATCGATAAATATACAGGGAATAAAGTAAATACTAAGTATCCTAAAAGTACTAGATAAAATGGGATGTTTTTTGCCAAATTCTCTAGAGTTGATTTGAAAAAAGATTTTTTATTAACTTCTTCTCTGGTAAGTGATGAGAGATTTTCACTCTTCTTTTGTAATTTATTAGGCTTAATTCTAATTTGATACCATTTTTTGAAAATAACGTATATAGTAACCAATGATATTATTAAAGAAGAAATCCAGAAAATAAGGCTAATCACTTCAATAAAAGTAGCCTCAACTCCAATTTCACCTCTAATCCAATCAGAACCAGATTTTATTTCTCCTAAGGGGGGATCGAGATCTTCAATAACTATGATACTATATCTCTGCCAAAATCCCATCAGTGCAGCTGCGACACTAACAACTATTAGAAGTATCAAAAAAATTTTAGATGTCTTGAACCAAGATTTCCTTATGATATATTGATAAATCATTATAGCTGTACTTATTAAAACTAAAATATTTCCTATAATATAAAAAGTTATATTTCTGGTCAATAATGATATAAGTTCTGAAAGAGGAGTATCTAGATAAATAGGAGCAGCATTTTGCCATTGCGAGCCAGTAGAATATCTTATTCTATTCCATAATATTGTTTCTATTTCCCAGAAACCGACGATTAATAGAACAAATCCAAAGATTAATAAAAAAAACGATAAATAGTCCCAATTTATAGTTTTCGATTTGTTAAAATTTTCCTTGCTATTATCACTCTGGTTATAAAGAAAGTTCTCCTTTGTATTTCTATCACTCAGCATAATTTATTACTCACTCTCCCACATTTCCTCTGTTTTAATTAATTTACGATAAACAAGACTAAATGAGATCAATATTATGAAAACGGTGAAACTTAAAGCAGCTGCAGCGGAATAATCGGCATTATCGTAGAACCGATTATAAATGAATGTAACAAAAATATCATACCATATCGCATCTCCTATTCCTGTTTGATTTTGACTTAACAGATAGACAACATTAAATAGATTAAATGTCCATATAATACCAAGTAGTGATACTGTTAATAATGTAGGTTTAAGAAGAGGTAATGTAACCTTTCTGAATTGACCCCAATTTGATAAACCATCAATCTCTGCTGCTTCATATAATTCTTGTGGTATCGATTGCAAGGTGGCCAAAAATGAAAGCATCATAAATGGTACACCAAGCCAAACATTAATCAAAATCGCAGAAAATGTTATCATTTTGAATTTTACACCGAAGATATAGACATCATCTGTATACCAAAAAGTGGATTGAATTTCTGGTATATTAAATATTTTATATCCCATAAAACCCTCTTGAAATTGACCAAATATTATTTGGAAAAGGTCATTATATAATATTATCAAAATAATGCTAATGATTCCGATCATTAGAAAAGTCAAGGGTCGAAACCCGGGCGATATTTTAACTTCAGACTCTCTTAATTTGTTCTTAATATATAAATAATGACCCACTATAACGATACTAAGTATAACAAGATAAATCAAAGTAATAATATCGATCCCATAAGTGAAACCAATTTTTTTATACACTAATATAGTGAGTATCATAGGAAGGATAATACTCTCTATTATTGCCAATAGGAATAGTAATGATTTACGACTTTTACTTAACAACTTATAAGAGTACACAGCAATTAAAATGCCAGCTAAGGCCGCTAAGATTAATCCAATTAAATTGCCTACAGAAAAAGAAGCGCTAGAACCAAACTGACCAGTAAGTGAACCTAATACACCTGAATCTTTATCAAAAACATACGCTCTCCACATCAATGTAGATACAAATGAAGGAATAGCCCAAGGTAAAATAAAAATTGATCGGAAAACACCTCGACCTGCGAATTTACGATTTAAAAGGATTGCCAGTGCCATGCCTAAAATTACGTGTAAAACCGTACAAGAAAGTGTCCAAAAAAAAGTATTGAAAAGAATTCTCATAAAATCGATACTGGGTGCGGTTAGAACATCTCTATATTCTTCAAAAGGAAGACCTAATGTTCCGAAGATTGCAATACCCTTGATGATCCATTCAAAAATAAGGAGAGTAAGTGGAGCAACTATTAATCCTAATATGAAAGCTATACTAACTCGAACGATTTTACTCTTAAACCGCTGTATAAATGATAATCTCCGATATGCTATACGTATATAAAAAATCATTAAAATTGTAGTTAAAAGAAAGGTTATTCCTCCTATCAAAAAAACTCCTTTGTCAAACGAAACAGGATCATCTAAAAAGAAGAAGTCAAAAATTGAAACGAGAGATATATTACTAGTATCCATATAATATTTAAATGCATTTCTTAATTCTAGAGCGGTTGGATTTTCGTATAAACTGACTATTAAAGCGAAACCAATAGGAATAAACACAAATAATACTAAAGCTATATATGCAGGCAATATAAAGGCAAATTCTCTAAGCTTGTTCCTGATATATAAATAATAACCCACAATAATGATACTAAGAATAGCAATATAAATCCAAGTAATAATAGAGATCCCAGAAATGAAGTCAATTTTAATGTACACTATTATAGTGAGTACCATAGGAAGGATAATATTCTCTATTATTGCCAATAGGAATAATAATGATTTACGCTTTTCTTTCGACTTCGAGAGCATTAAATCAGATTTATATTCTATCTCTTGTTCTATTTCCAAACACTTCACTTCTTAAGAGTTTATAAATAAAATTTAAATAATTAATTTATAATTAAAAAAAAAAAGAATTTGATTTAATTTACTATCGTTTTTTCTTTCTAATCGAATATAAGACGACTCCTAAAATTCCCGTTAATAGTATAGCTACAACAACCGGAACCGGATAGCCAGGGATTATTACTTCTTCGTCTTTTGGTGGTACACCCGGTATTGGTATATCATACCAGTCTGCAATAGTTTTTTCTATACACTCATCTAAATCAATATCTCCTGCCAAGTATTCATCCACTCTTGTTCCGAAGGTTTGTTCCATTCTACCATAATATGGTGAAGGTTGCAATTGAAATGCATTTATTGCTTGTTGATAGTAAGGCTCCACATATTTAAATGATTCTGCTGCCATAACTGTTGCATTAGTCATTACACTCTTTCTTGCAGGAACATGATAATCATCAATCGCTGACATAGACATCGCTAAATGAGAAGATAAAAATTTAGCAAGCAAAACAGCGGCATCATACTTAGCAGGTTCTATTTGCGAAGAAATTGTATAATATTGCCCTCCAACTAATGCACCATAGTTATCATCTGCATCATGTGGTAATTGCATGAATCCTAGATTTTCAGGTCCATAGGTAACATTATTGAATTGATCGTGATTAGTAATGAGGTCCACAATTTGCCATGGTCCGGTGGCAATCATCGCGACTTTTCCACTACCAAAATCACCAACAAAGAATGACCACCCTTGCTCTACCCATGGAGGCGTTACAGTTGAATCTGTGACGTTTTTCATAAATGCTAATGCTGCACGTGTCTCGATACTGTCAATCGCAATATGCTGAACGTCATAAATACCACTTTCTACAAAATAAGCACCCTGTCCATAATAAAATGGTTGAGCTCCAAAAAACATACCTGCTAGTGATAAAGCATTAACTCCTGCAGTTTGATTTAATTTCCATATATTATAAGAAAATTCTTCCCATGTCCAAGAGGTATTCCAGTCAATTATACTAGCATCAAACCCACTTGCATTGAATAATTCTTTATTAAAGAGAAACATTGGACAATCTATTACTTGTGGAAAACCCCAGATCTCACCTCCATATGTCATCAATTTAAGAGAGGCATCTACGAAATCGTCCTTGTCTGCCAGAGTGAATTCATCCGTTAATGGTTTAATCAAACCATCATATGCAAACCAAGGTACGTCATCTCGGGGGGTTCTTAGTACATCAGGTTCTACTCCTGCGACGAATGCAACTCTGTAGTCATTGGCAACGTCAAAAAATCCATGTAATTCTGCATCAACAGTAATAGTAGGATTTAGTCCTTCAAACCATGCTATTTTCTTCAATAATGTAACCTCTTCAGTAGGATTCTCAGTATACCAAAGTTTAATAGTCACTTGAGACGGTTTCGGGTCCAGAGCAGTTGCTTTATAAGATATTGACATGCTTAAACTAAAGACTACTAAAACTACAAAAATTATTGAAACATTTTTTCTTTTCATGTAATTCGCCATTTTTATTTTAAATTATTTTATTTAATTTTTATAATTTTTTTAAGCAACTCTATAATTTTTTTTCAATTTATGTTGCAAAAAAGAAATTTTCTATTATCATATTTAAGAGTTTTCCTAATTTTTCAAAAGATCAGTTTTATATTTTCTTATCGAACCATTCACAATTCGTTTATATCAAGGAATTATATATAGATGCTATAAATTATTTGCTTGATGTAAGAAATGATGTGGTGGCAAATAATATTCGTTCTTATCATTTCAGTGGTATTTGTAATAGGGGTTATAAAGAATTTTTCTACCTTGAATGAATTAATTGGAATTCTTGAGAACTATATTTTATAAAAAACTTGAATAAGTATTTTCATCATGAAAATCAGCTAAATAACGACTTTTTCCAACTAATAATTTGAATTAAATATAATAATTCAATTTATAATTTATAAATTCGAAAATTAACTATTAGGAGTTCATTTATGCCTGTTATAGTCGGTCTTTTATTTCATGGTAATTTCCCCTTTTCAATGCATTATAGTGTAGCTTATCATAGCTGTTATAAGCATCTTCCAGTAATTATACGTGAATATCCAGATATATCAGTGAATTGGCATTTATCTGCTCCATTATTACAACAATTAGCATGGAATAATCCAGAAACAATACAAATTTTTAATGATGGACTAAAAGATAATCAATTTGAACTTCTTGGTTCATCATATGCTCAAAACATTCTTTATGCTTGTTCGGAATGGGCAAATAGAGAACAAATTAAATGGAACCGTTCTATAATTTATAATTTGTTCCCTGAACTAAAAAAATTGAATGGTTACTGGAATGCTGAGAGAGTTTTTTATAAAGACATAGTTAATCTTTTAACAGACTATGATTATTACTACACTTTAATAGAAAATGATATCCTCAAGAAGGCATTAACAAATACTAACATGTCTGTAGAACATGTATGGAAACAAAAAATAAAAGGAAAAAATAAGTATTTCTATTTTTTTCCTGATAATCTAATAATGAAGGATTTGACAAATAATGTTATTTGGTCAGGTGAGAGTGAAAAATTTTTCAAATACCTAGATAAGTTCATCGAATCTGATTCAGAGAAAAACGTAATATGTTATGCCGAAGATGCTGAAGCAACGGGATTTTGGCAAATAGCAAGAGGTATGAACTATAAGAAAACTCATGAAAACTTGAGAATGTTATTAACAGAGCTTACAGAGAACAAATGGGTTGAAGTTAAATTATTTTCAGATATTATTAGAGAAGAGGAATCCTTCGAAATAGGAACAATACCTGATGGTCAGGCTACTTGGATGGTAGAAAGTGTTAATGTGGATGGGTATAAAGACTGGTTTGATTATGTAGAAAAAGCTCCTGAAGTGCAATACTATAAAGAATATTATAAAAGAATAGAAGATCAATTTAGATCACTACCAAACAGCATTAAACAGAGAAATTTAACTAATGAACTATTAAAGTATTATTTAGTTCAACAATTTGAATTTGGATGTTCACCTGGATCTTTTGGTAATTTAGCTTCGCGATATTTAATGAATGTTCCAGGTATGCAACTGTGGGACGACCGGGTAACCGTAGACGTACTTTTTAATTGGTTAACATTTGACAAGAAGAAGACTTCTAAACCTAAGTGGAAATATCGAGGATCCTCACCTGTGATTGAATGGTCTACTTTAAAATGGATTAGCCAGTTCAGTCCATTTGGAGGAAGATGCACTTTATTAGTTAACAAAGAAAAGGATTCTATTTTTTCACCAAATCCCTATTTCTCTTCACAGGATCGGAATGTCTTATTTAATGCACTTCCTCATCTAAAAATTCATGTAAAATTCCCCTACTTTGATGAAACAATTTATACTCATGGTAATCTCTTAATGGATGACTGTTTTGTTAATAATAAACCTATAGGCAGTTTGAAAACTTACATTGTAGAAATAAGCCAAAATGGTAGACATTTTTACCAAAAGAAATCTCTAAAACATACTCTATTTAGCTCTCTAATATTACCAAATAGCAATTCAATTCGTTTTTGGTTTTCTGAAGCAGGAATATTAGTGAAAAAAGAAATAATACAAATGGATTTTAGTATAAATATCCTTTATACTCTCAAAAATATATCAGATGAGACAAAAACCATTAAATTTTCAATAACAAATGAATTTTCTCCAGATCCTGTTGTAGTGCTTGATAATGGTAAGAATAGTCTTGATTTGATAGTATTAAAAGATAAAAATGGATCCAAAATCATAACGAGGAACAACATTACTGGTTCTAAAGTTGCAATTGTTTGTAAAGAAAAACCTAATAAAATCAAAAAGATGTCTTCTGAATTTGCTAAAAGACATAAATTGATTTATAACTTTAATCTAAAAAAAGAAGAAGAGAAAGAAATACCAATAATAATAAATTGAATAAACGATAAGATTTTTTTAGTGATTAAAAATTAATATCATAGCAACAAGAAAAGAGGAAATAAGTAAAACTGCGATTGATGTATTTAGTTTTTGTCATCTATTTTTTGGATTTATTTTATATTTAATTACGAATTCTATTATTATTACAATCTTCGGAATAGCACTTCATCTTATTTGTTTAGGGTGTATTCTATTTTATAGTATATTTTGGGAAATACTTGAGAATTATTTCTTTATGAAAATAAATCTTAAATTTGGAGGGAGAAAAGATAGTTTAATAAATTCTTTTATGGATACTTGTTTCTTTCTTCTTGGTGGGGTAATCTCGCTGATTAATTTAAATTTTAGATTTACTTATTCCTTAATTACCACTCTGATCTTTTTAAATGGACTAGCTATAATATTGTTTGTATATGCAAAAAAAATATTAAAAATAATATAAGAAATAAAAGGAAAAAAAAGAATTAGTTAATAACTCTGAGCTATGGCAACCAGAAGAGGAGTAAAAATCAGTAAAGGAACATAAAGTGCTCCGACAAAACTCCAAAAACAAGCTATATTTCCTTTTAATCCAGCACAAATTGCCCAAGATATAAACAGATCAAATATAAATACTCCAACAAAATATGCAATTACTTTGTAAAGAGTAAACATACCACTTCCTTTTATTATTATCTTGCCTTTTTTCTCTGGAGTACTGACAAAGGTAGGAGGGAGGGAGGTTGCCACTTGCCCTACTGGTTGTCCACAATTCGTACAAAACTTTGCTCCTTCTTTTAAAACAAATCCACAATTACTACAATTTGTCAACTTTACATCACATTAACATATAGACTTCTATGTTTATGTATTTAAGTAAGGTTTATATTTAAGATTTTATATGAAAGATAAAAAGAGAATAAAAAAACAAAGTGAATTTTTTTTTAATCTATTTATTTTCTAATACAAATGTATAGCCTTCATTTTTTACAATAACCAAGACACCTTCTTTTCTAAACTTAGATATTAGTTCTTTTATCTTAGAGGAAGGAATTCCGTAGTTTTCTGCGATTATTTCAATCATAAATTTAGGGAATTTCCTATAAGTTGTAGCTAAATAGTGAAGAACTTCTATAAATTTATCTGAGTAATCCACCTTTTTTTCACCACTTTAAACAATCTATTAAATTAATTAAAGAAGATATCAAACCAATATAAACAAAAAATGGGATATTCCAATACCAAAAGTAACATAAAAATTCACGCATATATATTTTTGTCAAAGAAAGTTAGAATTTACCAATTTTCCTTTATTTGGTAAAAAATATAAAAATGAAAAGTGGTTCCATGGTGTTGATTTTCAATGATCAGAGATTTTACTATTCTGATTGCATAAATTTTTCTATATCATTGACGGTTCACCGTGGTTTCTCCCAATGACGACCATGCCCCACATCCGGGTATAATTTAAAAGTCGATTTGGAAATTCGGTTTTTTAGGATTTTTTGTTCTTCCTGTGTAAAGAAATCATCATGATCACCCCAAACAATTAGGGTTGGT
>CAYSZJ010000123.1:0-13111 GCA_964435435.1 uncultured archaeon | reverse complement strand
AACTTATATTCTATTGATTATAAAATTTTTACTAAATTAAGCAATAAAAAAAAATTAAAAAAAGTAAGTTTATTGGTTAATCAATTTTTTCAAACATATCTTTCCCTACGCCACAGACAGGACAAGTCCAATCGTCTGGTAAATCTTCAAATTTAGTTCCCTCAGCTTCCTCATCGTAGATATATCCACACGCGGTGCATTCCCATTTTCCCAAACTTAACACATCCTTTTATTTTTAAGTTGTAGAATTTGATTTTATGGATTGAAATTGAAAATATATTAAATATATTGATTTAATATTTTATAAATTGATCTAATTGAATTTGAGAAATAGCAATCTAATTCATATAATTAAAAAAATTCTTTTTAAGAAATATAAAGTATAAATAAAAAAAAATTAGAGTTTAAGTTCAAGAATTTTGTCTTGGTGTAATGTCACTTTATCAGGAGTTAAATCATAAAACTTCCAAAAGACTATTGTAGCTAAGAACATAAATATTGCTGGAATTAAGGCTAAATGGATATGTACCCCCCATATTGCTGATCCTGGTTGTTCAGATAGAGGTTGTCCTTCCCTAAATCCTGTAATCGTTTGTACTGTTGCGAAAACAATTGCTTGTACTAAAATTGCTAATCGCCCAAAGAATTGTAAAAATCCATTAAAGATACCTTCTTGACGTTTTTGAGTATTAACCACTGACTCATCTATAACATCTCCTAATACCGGTGCTAACATTGTCCAAAAACCTCCGAGACCAAAACCCCATAGAATAAGTACTATAAATGCTACCCATACAGTATTAAGGAATATAAATGGGATTGTGAATATTGTCATCAGGATGCTATTAATCAGCATAATTTTTTTATTGTTATTAGTTTTTCGAGCGATGGAGGCCCATAGTGGTGAGGAAATAAGTGCACCAACAAGAAAGGCAGCAGATAATAATGTTTGAATGCCCTCCTCTTCTCCTAGGATATATTCAACGAAAAAGGGGATTGATGCTTGAAAGCATATTACAAGTGATCTGTAAAGCGTATACGTAATTATGAAAAACAAGAAAGATTTTTGCTTTAGAGACATGATGAGTGTTTTAAAGAAGGATGTTCTTTCTTCAGCGTCATGCTTCTCGAGATATCGGTCGATGGTTGTTTGATCCTCTCGACAACCAGGGATCGAAAGCATTAAGACTATCATTCCAATTATAATTACTAATCCTCCATTTAGTATATATGTAGCAGCTATATCACGATCTATTATTAGAGGTGGTAATAAAGCTCCTATAGCTATTCCAATTATTCCAACTGGGGTTTGTAATCCTGTCGCTTTTCTACGTTCATCTACTGAACGAAATTTATCAGGAAAAAGAGCTGAAAAATTAACAAAAAAGATTGAATTAAATGTATCGAATATACATGTTGAGGCTATAAACCAAATGAAAAAAATCCAAGCCCCTGATTGAGGATCTACATTTGGAAGAAAAACCGTAGGAGAAAAAACAAGCAAATAACTAAAGATATATAGAACGCCACCAACCATTACCCATGGAAATCTTCTTCCCCATTTTCTTGTGAATTTAAATGGTCTATTTGTTAAATAACCAATTAAGGGATCATTAATTGCATTCCAAATTGCATATATAATTACTGCTAATCCTATGATCAATGGTTCAACGCCGATAGTTCTTACATAGAAATAATACAGCCACGCAGTAAATGCCATTTCAATAAATTCAGTTAAGAATTTACCAAATCCATATGAAGCCATATTAAGATTTGAATGTTTAATAACTATTTCTTCTGTTGCTATAAGGAATCACTAATTTTTATGGTTAAATAAATTAAATTAGACTAAAATTAGATTTCTCAATTTTTATATGTAATGGTTTTTCAAAATTATTTTGAGAAATCTTTTTTAACAAAGAATTTTTTTGAAGAGCGACATTTTGGACATTTCCACGATTCTTGTTGTTTTTCAAATTGAAGATCTTGCTCCTCATCAATATAAAGATAATTACATCTTTTACATCTATGTATTATGATTTTATCATCTCAATTTTATATTAAAAAGTCTAAAAGTCATATTCAATCATTCTTTTTTCTAAATTTATTTTTTAGAGCCCCACAATTACATTTCCAGTCATCAGGCAAATCTTTAAATAATTTTTCCTGTGTAACTTCATCATATTTAGCACCACATTTTTCACATTCGTAAGTATATAATTCTAATAATTCTCTAAGTTCTTCTTTAGAAACATTTTGTTCCATTTTATTATAGATAAAAGAGAGTGCTTTAGTTTCTCCAAATAATATAGCCCCTTTAAGTTGATTATCTTTTAACACTAACTTTTGATAACAGCAATCTTTTTTATCAGCTTTTCTTAGAATTTCCCAACCTCCACCTGATTCTTTAGATGGATCTATTATCCCCATTGACGTTAAATCTAAACCCATTATCTTAAGTGTATTTTTGGGTATTGTTCCTTCATACTTTACTTTTTTTTCCCCAAATATAGAAGAGGCAACGATTTTTGATTGTTCCATGCATGCGGGAATAATTCCCCATATTTTATTTTTATATTCCATGCAATCTCCAACAGCATAAATATCTTTTTCGCTAGTTTCTAAGAATTCATTTACCACAATCCCTTTATTAGTTTGAATATTTGCCTCTTTAGCTAAATCTATTGTTGGAATAATACCCGCTTGGATTAAAATGACATCTGCATCGAATTGCTGTCCACTTTTTAATCTAATTCCAGTTACCCTCCTATTTCCAATGATTTCCTCTGTTATAGCATTTAAAATTACATTAATTCCACGACCTTCAATTTCTTCTTTTAACATAATGCCACATTCTTCATCTAATTGTCTTGGTAAAAGTTGAGGAAAAAATTCGACAACCGTGGTCTCTAGTTTGCAATTATTAATTTGATTAGCAAGTTCTAAACCAAGCAATCCTCCTCCAATAATAATAGCTTTCTTTACATCAGGATTTTTAATGTAATTTTTAATTTCTAAAGCATCATCAATGCTTCTTAGAGTAAATACTCCTATTTTATGATTTCTCATTTCTACAGCATTTTTAATGGGAGGAATATTTGGTGTGCTTCCTAAAGCGAGAATTAACTTATCATATGATATATATTCTTCTTTTTCTTTAAGAAGAATTGTTTTCTCAAGTGGATTAATTTTATTAACCCTCTTATTCAAGTATAATTTTAAATTCTTAGATTTATACCAATTATCTTTAAAGACAATTAAATCATTAATAGATACTTTTTCAGATATCAACTCAGGTAAATTTATTCTTGTATAATAAGGGAATTTTTCTTGAGTATAAATTTCGACTTCTACATCTTTATTAAGATTTCTAATGTTTTGAGCGGAAAATGTCCCAGAAACGTTATTACCAATAATGACCACTTTCATAAAAAATATAGTTTATTCATTTTATTTTAAAGTTTTTATTATGAATCCTAAATTTTAACAACTTTAACCAAAGAGAACATGTTCGAAATCATAAATAAAAAGGGACTTCCATTTGATTCAAATATGACTGAAGCAAAATTACAGAAAAAACTTAAAAGAAAAATAATAAAGATTGATGAAGATCTTTGCACAGGTTGTGGAAATTGTGTCGTAGCATGTGCTGAAGGAGCTTTAAAAGTAATTGATGGGAAAGCCAGAGTGGTCAACGAGATTTTTTGCGATGGACTGGGTGCTTGTATTGGTGAATGTCCTGAAGGAGCTCTTGAAATTATAGAAAGAGAGGCATTAGAATTTGATGAAGAGGCTGTTGAGAAACATTTAGAATCATTAAAACAAAATGAAAAAATTACTGAATCTCCTGAAACCCATCTTCTAGATGAAGATAAATTACCCTGTGGATGTCCTTCTGTCCAAACAATGGTTTTTGATAATGGAAAAGGAGATATTGATGTTCATGGAAAAATATCTTCAGCTTTACGACATTGGCCTGTTCAAATGCATTTAATATCACCAATAGCACCTTACTATCGAGGAGCAGATGTTTTGCTCTCTGCAGATTGTGTTGCATATTCTTACGGAGATTTTCACAGAGATTTTTTAAAACATAAATCTATCGCAGTTGCTTGTCCAAAGCTTGATCATGGTAGAGATATTTACATTGAAAAAATAAGATCTTTGATTGACGATGCAAAGATTAATACTTTAACTGTGGCTACTATGGAGGTTCCCTGTTGTTCTGGACTATTAGTAATAACTCAAGAAGCATCAAAGAGGGCAAGCCGTAAAGTTCCTATAAAGTATATAGTCGTTAGTTTGCAGGGTGATATATTAAAAGAAGAATGGATATGATATTTTTAAAATACTATTTTCTCATAATTTTTTTACATTAAAACGCAATATTCATAAAGCATCTGATAAGTTAGAATTCTAAGGAATAGGTTTTAAGTTAATAATGATTTTCCATTTATAGATTTTTAAAAATTCATTTCAAAGTTGTTAATTATGGAATATAAAAATCTTATTGTAGAAAAACGGGATGATAATATAGCAATTGTCACATTAAATCGCCCTGAAAAGCTTAATACATTGACTTCTGCTTTAATGAATGAAATTGAACGTGTTACTGAAGATTTTCATAATGATGTAGACACACGTGTAGTTATATTTACAGGTGCGGGAAAACATTTTTGTGGTGGAAGAGACTTAAAAGAAGGATCAACAGCAAAAACATTTCTTGAAAGGCAAAGAGCTAATCAATCAGGCCCACGTATGGTACGGAAACTCTATATGATGGATCAAATTACAATTGCTGCAATAAATGGGGGAGCATTCGGTGGGGGCGCATGTATTGTTGGAGCTTTAGATTTTCGTATAGGGGATGAAAATTGCATGGCAGGATTCCCAGAGGCCAGATTGGGAATGAGTTTAAGCTGGACTATTCTTCCAATTATAGTTCATTTGATTGGTCCTACTTATGCTAAGGAAATGACTATTTTGGGGAGAAATAATGATGCTCAAACGCTTTTAAAATGGGGTTTCTTAAGTGAAATTGTTCCTCGAGAGAAATTAATGGAATATGTTCTTGAAATAGCTAAATACTATGCTGAAATGCCTCCAATTTCAGCTCAAATGATTAAGAAAAGTATTAATCATATTAGTGCTGCATTGGATCAAGCAATTATGCATATGGACATGGATCAAGTAATGTTGACTCATAATACAGAAGATCTAAAAGAGGGTATATATGCTTTTTTCGAAAAACGACAGGGAAAATATAAAGGTAATTAATAGATTGAATATACTAGTTAGAAATTATAGAATTTAAGATTCAAAAACAATCTTTTTTTTAATTATTTTTCTTAGCATTACTGATAATGCTGATTTTGACTTCCCTAATTTATTTGCTAATTCCTCAAGTGAAATACTTCTGGGTACTTCAAAAAATCCAAGATTTATTGCTTTATCTAAAACTTTTGATTCTTCTAGACTTAATTTGGATTTATCCTCATCAAGTCCATAAGGGGAATTACCAATTCTTAGTAATTCAAAGTTAATATTTTTATTTTCAAAAAGAGTTAATAACTCATCTATTCTTTCTCTTGTTGATACCAATCTCCAATATGCATATCCTTCTCTAACACTGACAGGGAAATTTACTAGAACGCCACATTTTATAACTCCATACAATAAGTAGGGATCTTTTGTCTTTACATTAAATTTAACCTTATTCTCTTCTCTTTCTAACACACTAAATTCAAAAACAGAGAAATGATTTTTAATTACTTGTATAACAGAGTCTAAATCATAGTGCATAATTTCTATAACGGCATTTCCAATTGATTTTTCAAGGTCGTAAGGCAAAAAGTTGATGATCTCCATGCGGATATCGTGGAATTTTTTAAATATCTCTGAAATCCATATTTGATCCGGAAATTTAATTTTTATAGGCGCTAAACTTGGTTTACTTGAATCCATTTTTAAATATTATTAAATTAGATTTTATAACTTTATTTTATACAATAATGATTAATTATTAATAAAAACAAGGTAAATACATTATTATGGTAGAAAAGACAAATCGATTGCTTGGAATATGTGGAAGTCCAAGAAAACAGGGAACTGAATATGCTGTTCAATATGCGTTAAAATATGCTGCTGAAAAATATGGATTTAATATAGAGTTTTGGACTGTTAGAAATAAAGAAATTAATTTTTGTCTTCATTGCGATTACTGTGTTCGAGAACAAAAGGGATGTGTGAATAAAGATGATATGGAAATTCTTTATAATAAATTAGAGCAAGCGAAATTCCTGCTTTTAGGCACTCCTGTGTTTCAAGGTAATTTATCAGGTCAATTAAAGACAGTTATGGATCGATGTCGTGCTATGGTTGCGAAAAATCCTAATGTATTTAAAAATAAAATTGGCGGGGCTTTAGCTATAGGTGGTGATAGAAATGGGGGACAGGAAATCGCTATAAGAAGTATTTTAGATTTTTTTCAACAGAATCATGTTATAATTGTATCTGGTGGTGCTTTTGGAGCAAATTTAGGTGCAAGCTTATGGAGTAAAGATTTAGGATTGAAAGGTATTGAATCTGATAAAGAGGGCTTAAAATCAATTAGAAAAGTTATCAAAAGAATGGCAGAATTTAAAGATTAATATTTCGCAAAATTGAGTTATTTTGTAAATAAATTAGAAAAATTAAAGAACCTCAAATTATTTTTTAATGAAAATTAGAACCTAATTGAAAAATAAAAGAAAAGTAAATGATTGACCCAAAAATTGCATTCAGAAAAGGTATACTAATCTCCATTCTATTACTTTCTATAGGAATCGCTCAGTTAATATTTGTTATCTCAGTACGTTCGAAATTGGTTTGGAGGCAAAAAGGTGGGCCAATATCAGGTGAAGAAGTCATAACAATCCCTCATAACTATTTATTGCCAAATAGATATGTTATTACTGTTATAGGATATTTTCCAGCTATTTATTATGATGATATTCTTGGTAATATAACATTCACAAATCAAAATTCAGGAAAAAAATACACTTATAATTATATAATTGAAGGTTATATGAGGTATAAAAAATTAATATTTGAAGCCAGGTCTTGGGTTATGGCTTCTGGTAGATATAATGTATCTTGGGAAAATAATGATACTCGATATGAATATATGTTTACAACACATGGATTATTTAATTTTTTTCCTAAAGATGATAAATACCCACATACAATGGAAACTTTTACGTTAGTTATTTCGGGTTTTGCCTTAGTAGCATTCATAATTGGCTCAACAAAAAAGTATATGAGAGCAAAGAGAGATTATTCTTTTTACAAATAGCTTTCATATTGATTTATTATAATTTTATATCAGTTATAAGCGATAATCAAATCCTATAAAGCTTATATTTTTAAAAATTAAATCTTAAAAAAAAAATTAATAATTAGAAAAAGAATCATTTTACGATAAATAATTTTTTCGCTTCCGTGATTCTGAGCCCATTTATCCCCCAGAGTTCTTTAAACCAATATTTTCCTTTATGTAATACAGCAGGAGTATTTACAATACATCCGTCTGCATCACAAAACGTTTTTAAAAAATTATTATCTTCTAGTAATTCATGGACAAATTCCTCGTCATCAATATCTCTTTCTATGTAATGGACATCATTCTCTCTTAGCCATTCTTTTAATTCATGGCAACGATGACATCCTTCTTTTGTTATCACAATAGGAATATTCGATTCAGCCATAATTAAAAGATATTATATAGAAATATAAATAATTTGTCTTTATTCTATAATTTAAAAGAAAAGCTTAAAATAGTATATAAAAAGATAAGGTAAATTATATTTACTTAATTTATAATTCTAATCTGAGAATTTTTTAATAAATTATTAGCATTATATTTATTTTTTACGGCTCTTTTCTTGAATAACTACATTTTTAAAAACTAAACTTGTAATTTATAATAAGAAACAATATATGAAATTTTAAAATTGAATTAGGAAAAATATAATAATGTCAGCTGAAGAAATAATTGAAAGATTTGTTAAAGAAGTTGATGGTCAAGAAGGTATTGAAGAAAATATCTTAGTGTTCACATTATCTACTTGTATGTGGTGTAAAAAGTGCAAAAGCTTCTTGAACGATAATAATATGAAATATAGATATATAGATGTTGATAGAATTGATCCAAATGACAAAGCAAAAATCATAGAGTATCTCAGATCTAAATATCAATCAAGAATCTCATATCCTTTTCTTGTATGTGAAAAAGGGCATGTAATTGGATATAATCAAGAAAAATATAAAGAATTATTAAAAATATAAGGTGATTTAATGGAAATGGAAACAATTGAAGGAATGAATAAATATGTAAAACAAGTCGCTGAAAAAAATAATTGGATTTTAAATAAGGATGACCAAACCCTCAATGAACTAATTGATGGATTAGTAAATAACAAGAAGAATTATGGTTATCAATCGTGCCCATGTAGACTTGCGAGTGGGAAAAGAGATTTAGACAGAGATCTTATATGTCCCTGTGATTATGCACCTGAAGATATAAAAGAATATGGCGCTTGTTATTGTAATCTTTATATGAGCCTTAATTTCTATGATAAAGGTAGAGATTATATAAATGTTTCTGAACGGCGTCCAATTGAAAAGGAAAATGCTGTCATGGAATATTTGAAATCAAAAAAATAGAAATTTTTTAAATTATATCCTTTTACTTTTTATTTTTTTATATTAATAATAAATGTATAATCGACTTTGAATATTTCATAATCTTAATTTTTAAATAATGCTATTGCTCTTTGTTAAATATGTCAGATAAAGAATTGACTGATGATGATTTAGAAAAAGAACTTGATAAAGCCTTTAAGGAAAGTGAAAGGCTGAGAGACCACTGTGGAACCGCTTTACCCAGCAATAAGGAAGTTGGAATTCAAAGAACTAATGTTAAACTTAAAAAAGATTAAAACTTTTCTTTTTCTTAAATTTTTTTGAAAGATTATTAATTTAAATAACGTAAATCTTAATATATCCTCCTTATAAAAAACAGTAATCTGATGTGATAGATATTATGGTCAAAGAGAGAATAAAAGGAAGAAAAAACTATCCTACTGATGAAGTGGATCATGAAAATTTTCTTAGCGATGAAACGGTAAAGGAGCTTATTAATAATAAATATAAAATAAAATTTGAATCAGATGACTATTATAAACTTTATAATTGTGTCCATTGTGGAGAATGTGAGACTGAAAGTGAACGTATTTCATTGAAGCAAAAATATATTGAAGATAGTAATTCATTTGAAGGAATTAATGAAATGATTGAGTATTTTAAGAAATATAGATCACCTTATCCCACAAATAAAATGCGAATAAGAAGACCAAAAGGAATTTCAAGCGAATCTGACACTCTTTTTTTTATGGGCTGTCTTTCTACTATAAGAATTCCTCAGTATACCCAGCATGCTCTTCAATACTTAATACAGCAAGAGGTTGATTTCACTATTTTAAATACAGAAATTTGTTGTGGATGGCATCTAAAAATTAGTGGGTTAAACGATGAATATGAAATATGTCTAAAGGAGAATAGAGAACTCTTTAATTCAAGAAAATTCAGAGATGTAATTTGTTTGTGCCCTGCTTGTTATTATCTTTTCAGAAATGAAATGGATGGTTTGAATGCAGATGTAATATACATTTCTGATTACTTGAAACCATCAAAAATACGTAAATCAGGGAGGGTAGCAGTACAACATTTATGCCAACTAATGAATAGAGGTAAAGAGGGAGTAGATGAGAAAGTTAATAATATTCTTAAAAGAATTGGATATAAAATGGTAGATATCCCTCATTGGTGTTGTGGTGGTGGATCTGGATGGATGGGACGCACAGATATAATAGAAGGAGTTGCTCGTAAGAGAATGTCTGATTTTGATCGAGAAGATCTTGATTATGTGACAACCTATTGTCCCTCGTGCTGGTGGATTATACGTCGTTTTAGTAAACAATGTAAAATTCACCCTGTCGCTAAAGATCTTTTCGAGTTATTACTTTGAGTTAACAGAAGAAAGTCTTCTAGTATATGCTGATTTCTAATGTTTTTAAATTTCCATGAGAAATTTAATAAATTTAGGACTTTTTTCATATTTGAATAATTTGCGACCTAATACTAGTAGTATTGAAAAAAAATCTGTAAAGAATTATAGAAAATTCTCTTTAAGAGAATTTGGAGGTGCTTTTGGAGATTGGGGCACATTAATTCCTTTTATAATAGGATATATTTCAATAGTAGGTTTAAATCCCGCTGGTATTTTTCTTACTTTAGGTATTACCAATATAATTTTGGGGTTAAAATTTAATCTACCACTTCCTGTACAACCTCAAAAAACAATTGGTACTGTAGCTATATCAAAAGGATGGGACCCTAATAAGGTTATCTCTACGGGATTTGGGACTGGAGTTGTTTGGTTTCTTCTTGGATTCTCAAAAAAACTCAATAAAATCGTCAATAAAGTACCTATAATTGCAGTTAGAGGGATCCAACTTGGCTTAGCACTCATATTAGGATGGACGGGAATTATTTTATTCTGGGAAAATATAATTTTAGGGTTTATCTCAATTTCAATTATAATATTATTAATAAAGAATAAACCAATTCCATCTGCAATTCTTCTTACTTTAGGGGGGATTATATTCATGTTTTTTACAGGTTCTATTAGTATTGCAGAACTACAATTTGGACTTCCATCATTAAAATTTCAATTTCCAACTTGGGAAAATTTTCTACTAGGTATGTTATATGCGGGTATTGCTCAATTATTTTTAACATTAACCAATGTTATGATCGCTACTGTTGTATTGATTAAAGAGCTCTTTCCAGAGAAAGAAGGAATCGATGCTAATACTTTAGCTTTTAATATGGGTGCAATGAATTTAATTAATCCTTTTTTTGTAGGAATGCCTTTATGCCATGGATCTGGAGGGTTAATGGCTCAATATGCTTTTGGAGCCAGGACAGGTGGTTCTATGATATTAGAGGGAGTAATGGAATTAATTCTTGGATTATTTTTTTCTGAGACCCTATTTCTACTTTTTACAGAGTTTCCAGTAGCAGTACTAGGCGCAATGCTTATTTATCCTGCATTTTTATTAGGAAAAATAGCTTTGAAAGATTTTAATATAAAATCATTCCCAATAATATTAACCTCCGCAATTATATGCTATTTTGTTAATATAGCATTGGGTTTTTTAATTGGGTTAATATTATATATAATTTTTAGAAAAATAAAATGAACCTAAAAATCAAACCCTTTAAACTTATCTTTTGAATTATTAATCCAATTTTATAAGATTTTATCCAATCACAATTGAAAACTAGTTTTTTTTTATAATTTAAACGAAAAATTTTTTTAAGTATGAAAGCAAATATTCATATTAGATTCAAATATGGGTGATTTTATGTTATTTTCACAAAATGAAATGGATAATATAAAAAGAGAAATGAGTAAATTAAAAGAGAAAGTTATACTTAAACTCTTCACTGATTTTAAAACACAAGTAGATGGGACAAAATTAAGAAAATGTATGGCTTGTGAAGGAACATATGAGTTACTAAAAACTCTAGAAGATTTATCTGAAGGAAAATTAATAATTGAAGAAATTTCTACCGAAGAAAATGAAGAAGAAGCTAATAAATTTAATGTTGCTAAAATTCCTGCGATATTATTTGTCGATGAAAATGGTCGAGAAATCATTCGATATTTGGCACACCCAACTGGATCTGAATTTGTACCCTTTCTTAATAGTATACAATATTTTTCGGGAGTAAGACCTTATTATGCGGATCAAATCATTACTCATCTCAAAAAGATTGAAAAGTCGAAAATGAAAATCTTTATAACCCCAACATGTCCATATTGTCCTGCAACAGTTCCAGTTCTAACATTATTTGCAATAATTTCCAAAGGAAAGATTTCAGCGGAAGTAATTGACGTCAATTTAAATCCAGACATTGGAATGAAATACCAAGTTCAAGGAGTTCCTCACACAGTTATAAATGAGAAAGAACATATTTATGGAATGTTTACCCCTCAGGATTTGCTGGATAAACTTACTAAAGGGGAACGAGATTTTGGAGGGATGTATGCATAATTATTGTAAGGGGATATTAGATAATGTCTCATGATGATAAATATCGAGAAATAATAAAAAGGGAAATGGCTAAATTAAAGAAACGTGTTAAATTGAAAGTGTTTACATGCAAAGAAAAACAACCAAATGGAAGTCAGATAAGAGAGTGTATGGATTGTAATCAATTTATGGCATTGCTAAGAATCTATGAAGAGAATTCTAATGGAATGTTAACGATTGAAGAATTGTGTATTGATGAAAACCCAGAATTTGCTAAAAAATATGATATTACAAGAGTACCTACCATCTTATTTATCGATGATCAAGGAAGAGAAATTATTCGCTACTTAGCAGCCCCACAAGGAGCTGAAATACAACCATTTGTTCAAGCGCTGTTTTCATTTGCGGGGGCACCCAATTATTATAGCGCAACGATAAAACAGAACTTAGATAGGATTTCGTCTTCCACAATAAAGGTGATGATAACTGAAACTTGCCCATACTGTCCGCAAGTTGCGCAAATAGTCAACAATTTTGCTATTGCTTCTGGAGGAAAAATAAGATCAGTAATTATCGATATCATAGCAAATCCCGATATTGGTCAATACTATGATGCTGCAGGCGTTCCCTATACTATTATAAATGATCAAAAGACCTTAGTTGGAATGGTTGGACCAAATGAAATATTAAGAGCCTTGATTGGGGGGAATATTCGTGTTCAATATTGATATGGAAGGTATTGATTTAGAAAAAACTTATGACCTTATCGTTTTAGGAGGGGGACCTACTGCAATCGGCTGTGCGATTTATGCAGCCAGATTTGCTATGGATGTGTTAGTTATTGGTAAAACATTTGGAGGTTTAATTGCCACGACTCACATTGTTGAGAACTATCCTGCGATTACATCAATAAGTGGTCAAGGTTTAATGGATATGTTTAAGGATCATATGGACTCACTTAATATCCCATA
>CAYSZJ010000122.1:0-13362 GCA_964435435.1 uncultured archaeon | reverse complement strand
TATGTCTTATAACCGAATTCTTTAAAAAATATATAGTAAAGATCTTATTACATTTTCCCTAATTTTCATACTAACCCTCAATAGATACTTAATAGGAAAAGATTCGGTTTGGGACAAAATTGAAAAAAACTGCACCACTTGCCAAAAAAATGTCTAAAGAGGTCCTTTTATCAATACTGGAAGATCAATTTCATCATTTATATCTCGAAGTAAAAGATATTATTGATCATTTTAAAGATAAATATGAAAAAGATTTCTTTCTTGGCGAATTTATTAGAAAGGATTATGATATGCTACTAAAAAACAGATTTAAGGCCATTAAAAGGAAGTATGGCGAATTAAATTACGATGTCTTAAATAAAGATAAAATTGTTAAAGATTTAAAAGAGAAGCAAAATGATAAAAACTCAATTCGAGAATCCCTAAGAGTAATCGGTGAGAAATGTAATCTCACAGAATATACTTTAACCTTAGAAGCGATACCTCTTATTCTTCACGCAAAAATGGAAAGGAATCTAAAAAAATATAAGGAAAATGAACTATTTAATGTATTTGAAGAGATCTATGACAATATAATTTTAACATTAGATTCTACTGCCGATAAAAAGTTAAAACAAGCTTGTTTTACTTTACTTTTAGATATCTATAATAAGCTTAAATGGGGCACAAAATTTAGAGGACCACAAAACCTAAGTCCGATCATTATCTATATGTTTTTCAACATGAAAGGACGTAATGTCACCATTAAAGATATAACAGATACACTTAATATCAGTGATAAGGATATGAGACAGGGGTTGAAAGAAATCATTAAGGTGTATCCCGAATATCTCAAAAAAGATAAAAAAATGTTAGTGCTCAATAGAGTAAAACAAATTCGAGCTAAATTTAGACTCCCGGCACAGTTTATAGCAAATTCCAAAGCAATTATGGAAAGATTCTGGCCATATCTTAGTAATACCACAGAAAATGTGATTGCGGGAACCGTATGTGTGCTCACAATAATAGCTATGGATATAAAGGGATATTACTATTCTCAAATTTGTAAGAGTATAGGAATTGCTCCAAGTACGGTAATCTATCAGATAAAAAATAATCTTTTTAAAAGATTTCACATTACGGGGTTTCAGAGTGTCGCAAAATCAAGAGATCTGATTAAAGAATTGATCATGAAAAACGCGGATATTAAACCTCCAAAATAAATTCTTAAGTCCAAAAGTATAAAAAAATAGAATTAATGGATCAACAGGTTCGAGTGCGGCCTTTATCAAAGATTATATAATAAAAACAAGTTTTGCATTATTAGAAATAATGCTGAATCATCTTCTGAGTTATTAGGGAAAAGAAGTTATAGAATAGAATTTAATATTGTTATTTAAATCAATAGTATCTTGTACTCATTAATTTTTTGTTCTTTGAGTACATAACTCAATGAAAAATAAATGAATATATAATAACAAAAAATTTTTAGATTATTATTGTCAAAATATTTGGTAAGATATCCTTAAAAATCGAACCTCAGCTATTTTCTTTTACATTATTGTTGTTAAGTATCGATAATTAAAAACTCGAAGGGGAAAAATTATAACTGATAATGAAAGATTATATCAGTTGTTTCTAAAATTATCTTCAAAAAAAGGGTCAAAATACGCTAAAGAAGTGAGAAATAGGCGTAAAAATGAGATAATTACTGAAAAGTTCGATAATTCTTTAGATATATTATTTTCTATGTTATGGAATATAATTCAATTAAAAACAGGAGCTAGAATAGGGATGTCAGTCTCTATGGATTTAACTCGAGAAACTTCCAGATTATTTACTGAAAGAATCGATATATTTCATCATATTATAGATGAACATAGAGAACTTCTAAATGAAAAAATAATAGAGAAAATGGGAAAATATTTTAATATTATAGTACCAACGGGACTTTTAAATCCAGGAGAATTCTTAAAGTCAGAAATCGCTTTAAATATATTGAAAGAATTTATCCATAAATATAACAGAAATTTGAATAGTTTTACTTATAGTACTAGTGCATTAAAGCAATTAACTGATATATTAAACCTTGAAGGAGATTATAAAGACCAACGGATAATGAGAGAATCGAAATATTTAGAAGCATTTTTAAAATTGATGATAATAATTTCGAGACCTCGAAAAGGCATTTATGATTTTCTTTCCTAATATTTTTTCTTCATAAAGGAATCTAATTAAAAATTTCAACATATAATTACTATATCTAACTCCCTTAAAAGATTTAGTTAGACTCGCAAATAATTTGACCAAGCTAATCATGAAATTTAATTAAAATAAAATTAATAAAATGTAGATATAGACCTATCTTTCCCATTTTTTCTTTAAATATTTAGAAAAAATATCTTCTATTAAATTATTATTTAGTAAGTGATAATACCATTCCAAATTTAGATAAATTCTTCAATATTTTAGTAGATTTTAAAGCAGAAGTCAGATCTTTTTCTTCGATAATGCCGATAATTTCTTCTTCTTCCTTACCCTTAACACCAACAATACGTGGTATTTTCTTCATTTGGATAATTTAATCATTGCGTCTTTTCCTGTTCCGTTTATGTAAATTGAAGGAAATTCTGAAATTTTTTTCATAGCGTAACCAACAATATATCTTGATCTTCGTTTAATTGGAATTCTTTTAATGTCATCTGAATGAAGTATACCTGTAATTTTATCTTCTAAAACAATTGGAAAGTAAGATCTATTATATAATGTGAAATAATCTTTTATTGCATTAGTTATTAATGTATCAAATGGAATAACTCTTTCTGGTTTCCTTATAATGTCTTTAATTTTGATGTTTAAAAGCTTTATTTGATATAATGTCCAAATATAAGTCTTTCGTGCTGAGGATACAAGAAACATTCCAATTAACACAAACCACAAACCATTGAGAGATCGAAAAATTATCATCTGAAAAAACCCAAAAAGTGAAAAAAATTTTCCAAAAAAGAAGCCAACTTTGGATGTAGTTCGAGTTGCAGATAAAAAATCGTTTCTTTTCTTCCATAAAAAAGCTCTAAATATTCTCCCTCCATCAATTGGAAATGCTGGTATTAGATTAAACATCGCTAAGCCTATATTAGAGATTCCAGAGTAAAAGCAGGTTCCTAAAACGAATGGCGGTAAATTCGCAAATAAAAAAGTGATTAGCAATAGATTAACACCCAATAATAAGTTTGAAATCGGACCAACTGCGACAATTGTCATTTCACTTTTAGGAGTTTTTGGTTCGTCTAGTATTTGAGAAACTCCTCCGAAGATATTAAGTTCAATGTGGGATACTTCTAGCCCGTGGCGTTGTGCTATTATTGAATGCATTATCTCGTGTACTAGTATCGAAAATACCATGATTAAACCGTTAACTATACCAAACAAGAAAAGTTCCCATATTGGTATAGTGTTAGGTATTAAATCGCAATAAAATAATACCGCATGGAATCCAATAAAACCGACTATTAATAAAGTGGAGAAATGGAGTCTAATTTCAATATCTTTAATTTTTCCTAATTTCAAAACTGATATCCAAATTTATTATTTTCTCATTAATTATTATTATAATTATCCTTTTATTATTTGCTCAAAAGAAGTTATACTTTGTTCTCATTTTAAATGAAACAAATTTGGTTCTTTCTTTTATAGCTTTTTAAGTGTTGAAAAACTATTCATTTGAATTAGATCCAGATTACCCTGAATTAAAGGGACATTTTGAACAACTTAAAAATTAAATAAAAAAGATAATAAAATAAATGAATTTTACGGAGGAATGAAAAATAAAGCATTGAACCAACTACAATTCGTGTTTCAAAGCCTAATTAATTACTTTTTATAAGATTTTTAAGGTATTTTTTATAATTTTGTGTTGGATTACCTTTATAATATGGGTTTCTTCCTGTATCTTTCCTATATTTTTTATGTAATCTGTTTTTCCAATTTTTAAAATTTTTAGTTTCAGATTCATTCCATATTGCATTTTTACCAGTTAAGGTTTCAAAGATTTTTTTTTCTGAAATCTCTTTGCTTTGTTTAGTAGAATTCGAGGCATTTTTATCAAGGTTTTTTATTAGCTTTTTGTTCTTAATAGGTCTTTTATTAATCAAGTTTTCTAAATATAATGAGAATTGTTTTGTAGGTTTTCCTTTGTAATAAGAAATTTTCCCCGTTTCTATTCGATATTTGTTCTTTATTTTTGCTTTCCAGTTCTGAAAGGCTTTTGTTTCAGATCCATTCCAAATAGCATTTTTATTAGTTAATTTCTCAAATACAAATGCTTCTAAATTATTAATTTCAGGATCTTTTACCTGTTTAGATTTTTTCTTTAGAATGTCTTTTTTAGTTTTGATTATTGGCTTTGTGTTTTTATTAATAATTTCTAAAATTTCAGACCCATTTATTTTTCTTCCACTGCCAATTGTAAAAAAAGGTTCATCTATTATATCTAAATGAACAGAAAAGTCAAATATTTGATGATTATCCACTGCGGGTCCTAAATATTTTGCTAAAACTATTATTGTACCCTTATTTTGTGAAAAATCAATAAGATTATTCGAACTTTGGGTAGCTTGATATAAAGAAAGATGGGAAAAGTCACTAATTTTATCAATTTCTTTAATATTCTCCTTGTTTTTAATGAGGGCGCTATACTTCGATTTATTTTTTCCATTAATTGAAACATCGAGAGCTGTTAAGTTATATCCTGCGTCTTTCTTTAATGTCTTTTCTATAATAAACTTAATAAATTTCTTAATTTGAATCCATTTTGACTTTTTAGCCAATCCAATTATTTCTCTTAAACTCTCTTCAGGCATCAATAACACTTAAATAAAACAAATAGAAATTCCTTAACCCGTTAGGAATAAATCTTACATTTATTTACACAATATACATAAAAAAAGTACTTAATATATCTTTATTTTTAATGATGTTATTCTATGAGTGATTTTAAACAATTTTTTAATCAATCATAGGAGATACCAAATGAAGAATATATTAATTTTAAGAAAAAGAAGAGCAAGGCAGAGAACAACGATAAATAGCACTAAACGGCTAGAAATAAGATATGATTGTCCGATCTAATTTCTCCTACTCAAACATACAATAAGGGCATATTTAAACAAAATAAGGGGTTTAAATTTAAATTGTTTTTAGATTTTAACTAAAAATTAAAGAAAATAGGATTAAATAAGTTTATAATCGTCAACTTTTATTAATTTGTTGATGCTATTTATCTATTTAATTAATTTAAATCAATTAAAACTCAGATCTCCTTTATGAGGAAATTAAAAAATAGTGATTAAGTGAAAGTTAATAAGATACCGATTAGACCAGATAAGATAGGAATAGATCTAATATTATGTCCAAAAACAAATTTATATTTACAAGATTTATTTTGTCGTAGATGTCCTTATTTTGAATTCGATAACGAAAAATTTATTCAGTGTAATTTTACAGGACATAGATATGGTAAGTCAGATCCCGTTAAAGACAAATTAATTAAGGATCTTTCTGATACATTTATTAAAGAACTTCCAATAAAAGATAAAAAAAGAGCAATGGCTAATTTTACAGAAAGGTTAAAAGAGCCTAATTCACCAAAGACTAAAGAAAAATTATTAATGGAAGAACTTTCTCAACATTTAAAAAAAAAGACTAAGAATTTCCATAATAATTGAAGAAAGACACAGATATTTAACATTTGTAAGATAGAGACTTTTTCACTTTTGGAGATCCAAAAATTGAATTCGGACGGGGACCTTGGTTACACTAATATTGTGCTTGTTATTTTATCTATACTATAAACAGACCTACAATAATTAAAGAAAAATCAAATATTTAAAATTCATAAGATGAATTAAAAAATAAATCGAAATGAAAAGGTTGGGGAACATTTCTACATTAATTACTTAGAAATAAAATCAAACCAGTTTTAATTATTAATGGGGTTTTAATAAGAAGCAAAGAAAATCACAGAAACTCTACACTTATTTTTATTATCGATTATTTTGAGCTTCTCTCTTTTTCTCCCAGTATTTGAGTGCCCATTCAAGAGTCTTCTTTGCTGTATTACTATCAAATTGGTAGATATAGGCATTTAACTTCCCGAAATTTAGATGTAGGAAATCTATTCCTTCATCTACTAAAATCCCCTGTAATTTATTATAAATTATTTTAGGAATATGATTTAACATGGGTGAATTTCTTTTTATATATAAAGGAGCAATAATAATACTTTTATTCTCAAAATGAATAGGTTTCTCTCTTATCTTCCTGAAGCTCTTATAAAAAAGTATCGATGGAAAAGAAATGGCTTAAAAAAGAAACCTTCACTATATTTCTTAAATTTCCCTTCATTTGCAGTTTTTACATAATAAAAATGGGGCTCATTATAATCACAACAATTACAAACTATTGGCGGGACAAATTTGGACCTTATGAATTCTTCTAATCTATTTTTTTTACTTAAAGGTTTAATATAATTACGTATATAAGGATATCCTAGAATATCTAATTGGATATCTTTAACATTTTCAAAATTATAAATTTCTTTTACTAAACTTGATATTTCAGACTGAAACAATATTTCTGTTGGATAACAGAGAATATAGAAATTATTATTATTATTGTTTAATAAATCCTCCATTAAATTCTTTTTAAATTTCTCAAAATTTCCTTTTTCTTGAATCATTGGATTATCGGATATTTCGAATATAAAATTAGTTCCTTTAATAGATATGGGGATTTGCCTATTTTCAATAACACCATTTTTTGATTTTACTAATTTGAAAGGAATTAATTTATTATCATATATATCTTGATTAAATTCAAATGAAGTATCTTTAGGTAAAAAAAACAGGATTTCACACGAATTCTGTGATTTTTTATAAAGAACACTATGAATAATACTAATATTCCATAAATAATAATCTGGCCAATCATTATATTTTGATCCTAACTTTTTTGGAGAAAGTGTTATTTTATATATCAAACCTGGTTGAACATCATAAGTATTTATAATATAAGTATTTATAATATAAATTATTACTAAATTACTAAATTAATCTACCAACACTAGCTAATTTTTCTGCTACGTCATCCAATTCCAATTTCTCTAAAATTTCACGTGTCTGCCAACTAGTCTTTTTATCCCAGCCAAGTAGTTCATAGAAATCATCGAGCATCATATTATATTTATCTTTATCTAAGGTTTCCCCTTTATGGGGTCCTGATAAAATAGGTTCCTCAAAAAATCTACGATGAGGCAAATCATCCTCTCTTGTAAAGCCTGTATGCAATGTGTTAAATGCTTTTTCTAAATTATATGATTTAAGTCCAAGCAACATCAATTCTTCTTCATTTAGATTTGTTCCTAAAGCTAAATTAGCTAATTCAACGTAATCAGATGGTTCTAGGGCATATACTCCTGACCAAGTTCCTACATATACACATATACCGATTATATCTTCAACTTCTTTAGCTCTAAACTCCCAAAATACAACAGAAGGTTGATCTTTGTAAGAATACGGATTAAATTTTACTCCTTTTGGCCCAAATGCGATTGGAACATTAACACTACCTCTCATGTGTCTACCCGCTACTGGTGAAGTAGCACAAGCAAGAGACCAACCCTTAGCAACTCTATAAGGATCCAAAGTATCTTGCATTTTCTGGGTTATCGCAAATCGTTCAGAATCCTTACCAATCTTTTTAGCAGCAGCAAGTGCTCCATCAGCTAGAACATCACCAAATCCCTCACGATAAGCAATTTTTTCCTGTAGTTTTAGCATTGATTCTTCATTTCCCCATACTAACTCAAGTCCATCAGTATCTTCTTTTGTTAATAATCCCTTTTCAAAAGCCTCGAAAGCCCAAGCCATTACTACGGAAATATTATCACCATCTAATCCTAATTGATTAGAACGTAGATGATAGGTTAAAGAGGCCTCCGGATCTGTTGTATCCATTTTTCCAGACCATAATACTGAATTAATCCAGTATCCTAATCCGCTTATCGTACCATATTTACCATCTATAATTTCAGAAAAAGGTTGACATCCTACAGGACAACCATAACACGCTTGTATCTTCTTAAAGTATTTAGGCACTCCTTCTTTTCCCATAATTCTAGCACGCTGCTCACGACTCCAATGTGTATCTTGAGCATTTCTTACAGTATGCATCATCTCCCAGAGGTCATCAAATTGCTCAGAATCAGTATATACTAATCCTCCAAGTGTTTTTCTTCGAAAAGCTTTTGCAGTAGGTCGTTTCATTATTTTTTGAAATGCTTCATAAGTTCTTTCTATAAATTTTTCAGGATAAGCAACTTTAATTGCTTGGTGCCCACGAACAACAACCGCTTTTAATTTTTTGTCCCCCATTACACACCCTACACCAGACCCTCCAGCTGTCCGACCACAATCCACAATCAAGGCAGAGCCTCGAACCTTATTTTCTCCAGCGGGACCAATAGAGGCAATTTCAATCTTATTATCTTTTAATTCTTCTTTTAATAATCTTTCAGTTTCATATGTAGTTTTACCCCATAAGTGTGCTGCATCACGTATCTCTGCTTTTCCATCTTCAATATAAATATAAACTGGTTTTTCTGATTTTCCTTTAATTATTACTTGATCAAATCCAGCGAATTTCATTTCTGGACTGAAATGGCCACCAACATTTGATGATCCCTTGCCATTATTGAATACATTTACCGTTTCAATATTCATCCTGCATGCTGATGGAGCAATCGTTCCAACCAAAGCTCCTACACCAAAGATCAGATAATTTTCGGGATCAGACCATTTTATATTAGGTTCTAATTCATTTAAAAGGATCCAACTACTTAATGCTCTTCCAGAAATCCATCTTTCTGCAAATTTATTATCTTCTGCTCTTATGGATTCATCGCTTAAATTAATTCGAAGAATCTTACCAGTGATGCTTCCCTTAATATTATATTTCTGCACTTTAATTCTCAACCTCCTCAAGAATTATTGCATCATAAAAACAAAATTTTACACATAAAGGTTGTTCTTCATTCTTACATTCATCACATGTATCGTTTAAGGTCCAACTCCATTTTCCATTAATGTGATCTCTTTCTACTGAAATACTTGAGGCAGACGGTTGAAATAACTTATGATGATGAAACGAACATATAAGTTCACATTTTTTACAGGCATAACATTTAGAAGGTATATATTTAATTTTTACCATAATTTATCGCTTTTACTTTATTTTTTCATTAAATTATAATAAGTTTCATTTTTAATCTTATCAAAATAAGGTTTATTTTCATTGTTTAGATTTTTAGCGACATTTATAATTTGTTTCACTCTTTCAAGTGTTACTACACCTGATTTTCTATTATTTCCGCTACAAGCAGCACCTCTGAACCCAATAACGTCTGTTCCTAATTTATGAATTGTCTTTATATGTTCCAATTTAAGTGATCCTGCTAACGCGCATAATAACCCTAATTTATGACCTTCATATACAAATGATTCTAATTCAGTAAGATTAAGGAAATTAAAAAGAATTTTCCCCTCTTTTGATAAAGTATCTAACATAGCGAAATCAGCTCCTGCTGATCTACAAACAAAGGGGATTTTCATAGGGTCAATACCTTTGAAATTCCTAGAATCGGCATATCCTGCTCCCACTACTAATATATTCGGATTATAATCTTTTACTGCTTTTACGACTTTTTTTAATAAAAAAATTCCGTCCTCTATGGTTCTTGGCCCAAGAAGACCTACTTTAATTATATCAGCTCCGGAATATGCCGCTCCTAGCGCTGAAAGAGACGCTGTTCCTGGTAAATTTGGCATATCTCCTATTGCTACACTTAATCTCATATTTTTATCATTATTTCTAAGTTCATTTATGATCCAAGGAAAAGCTGCTCCTAATGAACCTTCATTAGGATTTTTAAGATCAATAATATCTGCTCCCCCTTTTATAGCAGGTAAAACTTCTTCTAAAGAACGAACACTAATTAAGACTTTCAATAACAGACACCTATGCCTTTATAAAAAAAAATTTTTTTTTTTAAAAAAATATTAATGAACTGGTACACCTATTCCAGCACCACCTATAGGCAAATCTTCTCCAAGAGCCTTTTGTACCAACATAATAATATAATAAGGTTCCATTTCCATATTTTTAGCTGTATTTCGCATTACTGCGGTACAGATTGGACAGAATGTAATATAAGCTTCAGCTCCAACATCTTTAGCATCTTGAAGATTTTTTCTTACATAGCCCATAGCCCTTTTTCTCTGCGTTGGAAAAATACCAGATGAGCAGCACATAGAGTTCTCCTTTTGGTATTTTCGTTCTAAAAGCTCGCAACCAAGTAATTCAAAAGTTTGCTCCACCCAATCATAAAATCCTTCTGTAAGTTCTCCATGTGGATTATATCTTGAAGTACAAGGTCGTTGATATGCAATTTTCATATTTAATGGAGTAATAAGATCTTTATTATCACGGAGGAAATTTCTAATATATTCCATAAGATGTATAGGTTTAAAAGGAACTTCAATCATCTGTGCTAAAGCTTCAGATGTTACAAAACCATAACATGCATCATGGTAGAAAATTATCTCTTTATAACCTGCATCTGCAAGATTTTTTACTAGTGAAGGCAAATTATCTAACGCTGAATTAGCATCACCCATATGGGTTTCGGGTGCTCTACAAGCATATAATCCCCCCATTATTAAAGAGAGTCCCTCAAATAACTTTCCTTTAAACACTTTATCCCATGGAAGAGCATCAGCAAAACCTCCTAAAGACACTGCTGGTTTACCCGGATCTCCTTTAATAATCTTATCTTCTTTTTTCGCCCACCCTAAAGCAGTTTTTTTAGCCTCTTCTGGATATATATATAGACCTGTTTTTTCTTGCATTTGATTAATCAAATCCCATGGATTTGCTCCTTGAGGACAAAACTCATTGCATGCATAGCATGTAACACAATTAGCAAGTATATCAGCAGGTTCTTGATGAATTAATTTAGCCATATCTGCTTTAGCTTGCTGCTCATCATAATCTACGAACAAACACCTTGCGAGACATACTCCCTTACATTTTGAGAAATCGCATCTTCTTAAATCAAATACCATTTTTATCCCTTCTATTTTTAATATTTAACTTTTTTTGATAATTTTTTTATTGAGTATTTTTTAATTAATTTTTTAAAAAAAATCTTTTTATTCTTTATTCGAACGGTTTCTTTGTTTTATAACGCTCAATTGCTTTATCTACATAACTAGTCATTTGTACGGCAGAAACTACACACGCTTCTTCACACTTTCCACAACCAATACAATAATCAGGATATGTAACCCAAGCTGAAGGAACTCTTCTGTCCAATCCTAGCAATTCAATACATGAATTTGGACATACATCCACACAATCTCCACATCCTTCACATATGAAAGGCATAAACCATGGAAATTGCTTAGGAGGCTTCTTCGGCTTTTTTCTGACAATTTCTTCTTTTTTCTCTTCAGTCGCCAAATTTTTACTTCTAGGTTAATCAATTGATTAGTTAGTCAAAAACTAAACTGTTATTTATTCCTTTTAATTTATTTTAAAAAAAATTAAAATTTAATTTGGTTTTTATTTCTTTGGTAAGTCTGTCCAAAGACTATGTTCCCACTCTTCACATTCTTGAGCTGGTTTAGTATCAAGACGCTGACCTGCATAGCAACCGGGTTTAGTACAATAAACTTCTGAGATCTTAACATTTAAATTATAGATATCTCCTTCTTGATTAACTGATCCTTTACCCTTAAATTGGTAGCATGCTCTAATTCCTCCAACACCTGAAACCCCAAATGCAACCCAAGGATTTTCTGATAATGGGGATTTTATAACTGAATATTCATCGCTGGTTAATCCAAAAACTACTTCGTCATCAGAAACAGATTTAATATTTCTAGCCGTGGTAACATATGGTACCCCGTTAGAACTTGCGACATTTAAATGACATCCTGTTTCGACCCAAGCTTTCATCCTATCTGTTAATTTTACAACCATTTTTATTATCCCTCCTATTGAATTTTTTCACCAGCTTTTCCTTTTTCTATAGAATATATTTCTTCAACATGTAAAACAACAACACCGCGTTGAGCAGGTTTCGAATAGACAACATCAGGTGGTACCTCGTCTGGAGGTTCCTTATCGTGCCAATTTCCCCATTCATCTAAAATTTCCTTTGCTGTCACACCATACCAGTCGAAATCAGGGGGAAATCCATATTCAATATCGATTGCCTTACCTTTAAATACCCAATCTCTCCCAGAATCTAAAGGATGACATATTGAAATAATACATTCAGGATTTTCCTTGAGATTCATTTTAGTCTTCAATAAAAACATATCGGAAATTAATATTTTATCATCTTTATAAGAATCAACATATCTCATCGCTGCTATATTAGGCTTACCATCTAATGAAGAAGTTGCTAAATATACTAAACTACCGCCCTTACCAGGAACTTTAAGACCTTCTTTCATTTCTGGTGTTAATTTTACCATTTTTTATATCCTCTCTTTTTTTTAAAAATTTAGGTAATTCAAATAATGAATCATTATTTATAATTATAAGTGTATAAAATTTAGTAAATTAACTTAAGAATAGAAATATTTAAGTGAAGCTGAAAAGTATTCCGCTTAAATTATAAAAATAAATTATATTATAATTAAGCAACAAAAACTTTTTGGTGATTTAAAGGAAATTTTTAACTTCCTATAAACCTTTGCTATATTTTTTCCTGTTCTAAATTTTATCTAATTAATCAAAATTTTTTAAGATTTTGAATAATAATTCAAAATTGTTTATAATAATATATAAAAGACGAAATAATGACCAAAAAGAAATATTTAGAATTTGGATTTACTGATATTGCATTAATGAAAGCTTTAAATAAAGAGAGTCTCCTTCTTACCACTGATTTTGAACTATTTAATTTTTGTAACCATAGAGGATTAGAAGCTCATCATATTGAAGAGATTTTTTAACTATTTAACTTAACCCTGAAAATAATTAAGCTGTTAAATTTAGAACTTAAATTTTTAATTTTGTCGTGTGCTCTTTTTAATGAATTTACCATTGAATCTATATAGTTAAATTAACTTTTAAAGAATATAACTTTTAACTAAGATGTATAAAATGGTTTTAGAAAAAGAGTTTCGTTATTAATTATCTAAAATTGATTATAGCAATTCATAATTGGATTCTAAATTTAATACAATAAAACTAGTAAAAAAGGAAGTAATTTTGTAATAGTAATTCCTGAAGAAACATAAAAATGCAACCCAA
>CAYSZJ010000121.1:0-13392 GCA_964435435.1 uncultured archaeon | reverse complement strand
GTGGAAAGAAGAACCAATTTGCAGCATGGTGGAATGCAACCATAAACTTCATACCCTGCTTTCTTATCGCTTTTTCCATTTCACCAACAGTATCCCTTTTTGGACCCATATTGGCAGCATTCCATTTAGTTACCTTACTATCCCACATGGCAAAGGAATCATGATGAATCGCAACAGGACCAGCGAATTTAGCTCCTGCATCTTTAAATAATTTTGCCCACTCATCGGGATTGAATTTTTCTGCTGTGAATAGTGGTATCAGATCTTTATAGCCAAATTCAGATGGATCTCCATAATGTTTAACATGGTATTCATATTGTCTAGAACCTTTCCTATACATCCAAAACGGATACCAACTGACATTGGGGCCACAAGCAGGAACAGAATAGACACCCCAATGGTAATAAATCCCAAATTTTGCGTCGTCTAACCACTCCGGAGTTCTATGCTTTTTTAAAGAATTCCATATTGGTTTATAATGTTCTTGTTTCGACACTTCATTCTCACTTTGTGATATTTTTTTTTTGTTTTTTTTAGTACTATTTAAAATTAAATAGAGCATATTTAACTTCATTTGAAAAAGAAGATATATAAATTATTGAAAGCGAGAAAAAAAATCGAGGATTAAAAGCTTAAAAATTTTCATGAAATATTTATTATCCTTTTAATCTATTGAAAAAGTCATCTGGATCATCTATTCCAGATTTTAATAATACATATTCTCGTTGTATTTCAAGTTCTTTGCTAATTAATTCCATATATCCCTTATCCAATTCATCTTGAAAGCGTAACCAACAACCCAATGCATCAGAATAATCTTGCCATCCTCCATATACTAGCTTGCTCAGCATAAAATCTTCTTTTGATGTAGCCCAGCATTCAATACCAAAAACTTTCTCTCGGACTCTTCTTTTCAATCCTATAGAACCCATTTTTTTATATTTATTTCTACTGAATTTAACAATGATGTGATTGTCATATCTTACAGTATCGCTCCTATCAAAAAATTGAATAATATTAGTTTCTCTCGCAAGAATTAATGTTGATCTCCAATCTTGTAATGGGTGAAAATTATTTCTTTCAAGGAATGAAACATAATCCTCAAGAGTAATTTCAGACGATTGCAAATCTATTGCAATATCTATATCTCGAGTAATCCTAAAATCTGAATATAAATTTACTAAAATCCCTCCAACCAGGTAATATTTAACACCTTTATTATATTCTAATTTTTCTAAGAACTCAACAATTTGATAAAATGCATTTTTATAAGTACTTTTCATTTACTTTTTCCGCCCTTTTAGTTTATCATGCAAATCATACATGTTTATTATAATTTCCTTATATGTGATGTTTGGAAACCTTGTCTTCTCTCTTTGAATATAATCTTGTAATCCCAGCTCATATAGCTCTAAAAAAATTGCTTCGATTTTTTTTATGGGAGTTTTTTTCATTAATTCTATTCTACCCACAAAATCTCTTGCAATTTTCCGAAATTTTTTATTTGTTTCCAATTTCATTAATATTCTAAATTCAATGTTTTTTTTATAAAATTTTCACTCTCTTTAATAAGAAAATAGTAAAACATACTATTAAAATTATAGAACTCCTTAGATTTTCAATAAAAAGTATTTTGTTCTAAATTAAATTTTTCTGAATGAATTTACTAATATTTTTAAGAGCTATCCTACTATCAGGTAAATTATCTCCAAAATTGTGAAAAACGTGAGTCATTCCTTCCCATATTTCTAAATTCACGCTAACTCCTGCAGATTTCGCTTTATCTGCTAACAAAATAGAATCATCTAAAAGTATTTCAATACTTCCTGCTTGAATGAGGAGAGGAGGTAAACCTTTTAAATCCGCAAAAACAGGAGATGTGAAAGGATTTGTCGGTTTTTCTTTATTTAAATATGCATTTGCCATTATTTGAACGAGAATAGGACCAAATGGTGAAAATTTTGCGTTTGTCTTCAGGGATTCTCCTTTACATGTTAGATCAGCCCATGGAGATAACAATATTCCCGCAGTAGGTAATGGAAGTCCTAATTCTTTCAATTTTAACATCGTTGCTATTGTTAAACCTCCACCTGCAGAAGCACCTGCCATAATAATATTATTTGAATGAATTCCTGTGGATAATAACCATTTATAAGCATTAACTGAATTTTCTAATGCTGCAGGAAATGGATGTTCAGGAGCAAGACGATAACCAATATTTAAACAACGTAATTTCGTTGCTCTTCCTAATAGATATGGAATAAATCGTCTCGTTTCAAGAGATCCCCACATATAACCACCACTAAATAGATAAAAAATTATTTGCTTACTTTTTGTATTAGATGTTATTATCCATTCTACTGGTACTCCATTTGCATCAATTTTTTCAAATTTCACATCATCTGGAATAGATTTATTTTTCTGGACGGAAGTGTATTTATCTATATACCGATAAAGCTTATTAATTAATTTTAAATCACCTTTCAGCTCAATCGCATCTTTGATGTCTACCTCTTTCTTCAATGCGAATTCATTAGCTGCCATTTCACCTAATAGATTATTTTTTTCTACTAATTTTGCAAGATCTGGGCGAACTTTTGATATTTCTTCTACTGCCATCTTTTTCTACCTAATATTTTTTTATAATAATTAAATCAATATTTAATAGCTATTATACTAATGATAGGTTGTTTATTTTTTTTTAAGAAATCATAAATTACATCTCATTTATGGGATCTAATAAGATGTCATCATAAAGCTATTTTTATACTATATAAATATTTTTCAGATGGTTTATCAACCAATTTTTTATAAATCACGCTTAATTTACTTAAAAAAGTATACATCATTCAATATAAATTGAATTTCTATGTCAGTTATTGGTATTGATAAAGAAAAATGTTCAAATTGTAAGCAATGTATCCCCGAATGCGGTCGTGGTTATTTTTATGTAAATGAAAACGAAGAAGTTATTTTCAATGATAAACTAAATACTTGTAATATTTGTGGCCATTGCATAGCAATTTGTCCTGAGGATGCTATTATTACAAAAGATCTAGATGATGTTGAGACTTTTCCAGGAATAGATTCACCAGAAACTATTGTAGATTATAACAGAATTTATAAACTCATTCGCGCAAAACGATCAATTAGACGCTATAAATCTAAAAAGGTTCCACAAGAATTAATAGAAAAAGTCTTTAAGGCTATCAGATATGCTCCAAGCGCTTCTAATGCTCGAATGTGGCGTTATTTAATTTTATCTGATCCTGAAAAAATCGAAGCATTGAGCAATGAAATTGTAAAAACAAATTATGCATATATGGGATTTCAATCAGGAGAGCAAGCACTCAAATATTTCAAATCTATAGGAAGGAGCATTTTTTACAATGCACCTCACGTAATTATTTTATACTATAGAACCGTCGAAAAAAGTACTACAATGATAGGATTCCGAGCTAATGATGCCGGAATAGCTTTAACTTATGGTATGCTTGCTGCTGAAACTCTTGGTCTTGGAACGTGTTGGATAGGGATGCTTCAAGGTGCAATTCCTATGAATCGAGAAATTTTGAATATTTTAGGAATAAAAGGTCAAGTACTTGGAGCCTTTACATTAGGCTATCCTAACGTTAAATATCGCAGAACTACTCCCCGACCACCACTAAAAATCAAAGGGTTAGAAAATTAATGATTCTTAATAAAATAAATTTATGTAAGTAAGTTTTCCATCAAAGTTATAATTTTTTACTTTTTTAATTATTAAATTATTAAGTTATCAATCTTACAAGCCCATTTCTTTTAATTTTTGCATAGTCTCTTGTTTTTTTCTTCCTTTTAAATCAAACCATTTATAAAAGATTAAGGCTCCTATTACGCAAAAAATAAAGGGAAAAACTCCTTGAATTAATCGAAGTCCTAATATTGCTTTACTACTATGTATTAAGTCATTCGCATTATACACTGTAATTGTATGGATAATTGCTACAATGAAACTTTGAATTGTTAAGGAAATACGAAGGAAGAAGTTTCTAACACCTATTAATGTAGCTTCATGATGTTTATTAGTTTTTACTGTAATTTCATCATAACAATCAGCTAAAACAGGAGATAACATAATTGTAAACATTGCGGCGGCCATACCGGTTAAAAAATTAACAAGATAGAATTCAAATACGTTTGTAACAAAGAAATTTAACAGTAAACTAAAACCGAAAAATATTAAGCCTAATACGTAAGTATGAGAATGACCAATTCTCTTAGCAACCCGAATCCAAATAGGCATTGTTAGAATGGTTGCACATAACATAAAAATAGAACCAATTGTTCTAATATATTGTTCCTCTTTTAAAACATCATCTACAAAGTTTATAGTATTCATACTTATCAAACCAAGAGCTATCATGAAAGAGATATAAGTAAATATAGCTAACATGAAGTTTTTTTGTTTAACTGCCATTTTCATTGTCCAAAAGAAAGATTTTTTCTCAGTTGTTTCATACCCTAAAATAAAACGTTCTTTTATCTCTTCTGATTCTTTTGAGCCAGGAATAAAGATTACTAAGGAAATTCCTAAAATTAACAAACTTAAAACAGCAGCTATAGTAAATGTGTCTCGATTCCCAGGTACAATAATTTGCGACCATAAAGTTATTGCTATAAAATTCGCTAAAAATATAAATATTTGAGTTACCATTCCTGCTTTCCTTCTGACGGCATCTCCTCGGAAATGAGCAGGAAAAGCTCCAAAAGAATGGGTTTGAAAAAGGGAATTAGAAATATCATATAAAAAAACAATTATTAAATAATATATTAATATAGGAAATACACTTTCGATCCCTGTTATGTTCGGTGGCGTGAAAATTAAGAAAAAAAATATAATTGTTGGAATACCTCCAATGATAATCCAAGGAGTGTGAAATCCTAGTTTTTTGGTCCATTTCATAGGTTTATCGGTAAGATAACCTATAACTGGGCTGCTTAGCATACTGAATATGGTGAAAATTACATTCGCAACAGCCATATAGATTGGCCACAGGCTAATAATATCTATTAATCCCAGTTCGCTCTCATAATAATGCCAAACAAAGTTATTAAAAGCAACAATTAAAAAACCATTTAAAAAATAGCCCATAGAGAACAAAATCATCTTTAGATTACTTGGTTCTTCAATTTTAATTTGATCTGATAAATTTTTTGAGGAATTCAAAAGTGCTCATACTTGTGTCTTCTTTTAATATTAATTATTTCGTTTAAGTCTTTATTAAATTAATCTAATTTAAAATGAGAATTGAAAATTTAAATCCTATTTATTAATACTTATCTATAGACTATTAAAAAAATTTTAACAATATATAAGAAAAACCCATATTTAATTTTCATTTAAATACAATATATATTATTAGGAGTATTGCCTTTAAGGAGGAATAAAAAATTAGATTACTTGAATATGAAAGTAAAGATATTTTTAGTAAATTTGGAATTCCATTAGCTAAAAATATCGTCATTGAAAGAGGCGAAAAAATTGATGAGAAAGTAAAGCAATTTTCTTTTCCGGCAATTGTTAAATCACAAATCGCTATAGGCAGCAGAAAGAAAGCAGGCTTAATAAAAATTGCTCAAAGTAAGGAAGGAGCTATTTTATTATGTAAGGAATTTTTTGGAAAAGAGGTTGCTGGGTTTCAAGTAGAAGCAATATTGATTGAAGAATTAGTTGAGATTCAACAAGAATATTATTGTTCAATTGCTCTAGATGCTTCAGAAAGGCAATTTTTCATTATTGCCAGTAAAGAAGGAGGGATCGATATAGAAGAAGTAGCTAAAATAAATCCAGATGTTATTATAAAAGAGAATTTTTCCTATATGGAAGGCTTAAAAGAAGATATTATTGAAAAAGTTACTACACAACTAGGATTTTCTGATGAACTTTTAGAGAAAGCTAAAGCTCTATTCAAGAACTTATGGGAAATTTTTACTAAACTTGAAGCGTTATTAGTCGAAATAAATCCGTTGGTACTCACTCCTACTGGTTTAAAAGCAATTGATGGAAAAATGATACTAGACGATGATGCAGCTTTTCGACAACCAATTATTAAAACCTTGCAAGAAAAAAAAATCACAGATTTAAAAAAATTTGCTAAAGATGCTGGGTTTTCATATGTAAAATTAAAGGGTGAAATTGGAATCTTAGCTAATGGAGCAGGTCTAACTATGGCTCTCCTAGATATCCTTTCTGAATTAGGATTAGAACCTGCAAATTTCTTAGATGTTGGAGGAGGTGCTAGCAAAGAAAGAGTGTATAAAGCATTAAGTTTGTTATTTGAAATAAAACCTAAATGTGTTTTAATTAATATTTATGGAGGCATTACTCGCTGTGATATCGTTGCTAAAGCTATTCTTCAAGCTTTAAATGATTTTGAAGATACTCCTCCTATGGTAATAAGATTAGCTGGTACTAGAGATAAAGATGGAATTGCCCTTCTTAAGGATTCTGGTATTGATGCTTATAAAGATGTGATGAAGGCAGTACAAAAAGTTAAAGAGATTGTAGGTGAATAATATTTTCATTAGTAAAAATTCTAGAGTTGTTGTTCAAGGCATTACCGGAAATCAAGGTATGTTTCATACCAAATTAATGTTAGAATATGGTACAAATATAGTAGCAGGAGTTACTCCTGGTAAGGGAGGACAGGAAGTTCATGGAGTTCCTGTATTCGATAATGTTGAGGGAGCAATTCATGAGATAGGATGTGATACAAGTATTATTTTTGTTCCAGCAAAATTTGCATTTGAAGCTGTTAAAGAGAGCTTATTAGCAGGAATAAAGATTTCTTGCATTATTACTGAGAACATTCCTATTTTTGATATGCTACAGCTTATTGAAATTGCACAAGATCAAAAATTACATTTAATAGGACCTAATAGCCCAGGAGTGCTAATCCCTGACAATATAAAATTGGGGATAATGCCTGGAGATATGTGTCATTATGGAAATATAGCTATTATTTCAAAGAGTGGAACCTTGTCCTATGAAATCACAAAAGCGATTGGAAATGTAGGGATTGGAGTTTCAGCATATATTGGAATTGGTGGAGATCCTGTAAGGGGGACTACTATGCAAGAAGCTGTAGCTTATTATTCTAAAGATAAATCAACTGAGCTTATTGTTTTAATAGGAGAAATTGGAAGTGATGAAGAAGAAAAAACAGCTGAATTTTTAAAAGAGAATGTAAAAAAACCTATAATTAGCTATATTGCAGGTAAAAGTGCTCCTGAAGGCAAGCGAATGGGTCATGCTGGTGCTATAATCTCAGGAGATTTTGGTACTGCTCAAAATAAAATTAAAGCTTTAAAAGATGCGGGAGCGATAATCGCAGATACTCCTTGGGATGTTCCAAAGCTAATTAAAGAAGAACTTTATTAGTATAAATTCATCTTTTTCTAATCAAATTAGTTATACAATAAATTCATATTTACATTTAGGGAAAAATATCAGATGCAGATATAACTTCTTTTTAGAATTCTCTATTTTTCATTCTTCTTCTAAATATTAAGTCTCTATACTATGAATAATCGATTTGAAGAAAAGTTACATTTTTACATTAAGAAAGTTCTATTCGATATGTTTAGATAAGATGATATTTTTGCAAATATTAAAAATTTTAAGATTAAAATTCTTAAAAATCAAATAAGTGATTAATGATGAGGAAAGTAGCTATAATTGGCGTAGGAATTACTCCATTTAAAGCAAGGTATTTAGATAAAACATATTTCGAACTTGCTTACGATGCAGCAAAACTAGCTCTTGGAGATGCAAATAAGAACGGTGCGGAAATAATCCATAAAGATCTTCAATCTTCTGTGTATGGTATATACAATGAGCTCTTTGAAAGACAGTTTATGCCCGATATTTTTATTAATTCATATTTGGGTTTAAATAATAAACCTGGAACGAGAATTGCTACTGGAGGTGCAACTGGGGGTTATACAGTTCGTATGGCTTACGCAGAAGTTGCGTCTGGATTGTCTGATCTATGCCTGTGCATAGGGGTAGAGAAATGTAATGATTGCTACGATGAGCAAACGGGGACTACTACACCTGAAGTACTTAACTCTATAGCATATTCAACAGATATGACATATGAATATCCTATGGGGGTGATGGCAGCAAGTTCTTATGTTAGTATGGTAAATGCTCATTTTGAGGAATTTGGAAACCCTACAGAAGAACAGATGGCGTTGGTTTCAGTAAAAAATCATGGAAATGCAATGAATAATCCTAAAGCTCAATCACCAATGAAGATCACTGTAGAAGATGTGATGAATTCGAGAATTATATGTTATCCGTTTAAACTGTTAGATTGTTGTTTATATTCAGAAGCTTCAGCAGCATTGATTTTAGCAAGTGAAGAAAAAGTTAAAGAATTAAAAGTTGAGAATCCAATTTGGATAACAGGGGTCGGTGCAGCGAATACAGATTGTTTTATAGGGAATAGGGAAGATATGGGAAGATTATATTCGAATATCTATGCGGCAAAAGCGGCATATAAAATGGCAGGATTAGAGTACGATAAAATTAAAAGTCAAATTGATTTAGCAGAATTACATGATGCGTTCTCTGGCCAAGAAGTTATATCTTACGAAGAGTTAGGTTTTGTTCCTTTCGGGGAAGGTGGTAAATGGATTGAATCAGGAGGCCCATTAATGGATGGTGAAGTACCATGTTGTCCGTCAGGAGGGCTTATTGGATGTGGTCATGCTGTAGGCGCAACAGGAATTATGTCTACTGGAGAAGCTGCACTTCAATTAAGAGGAGATGCTGGAAAACATCAGGTGAAAACAATTGAAAATGGAAGGGCTATTTCCCATTCAATTGGAGGCCCTGGAGCAGCATATGCTGCTATAATTGTAATGGAAAATGAGGAGGGGATAAGCAAGAAATGAAAAATGAATTTCAAGCGCATGAGATAAGAGACATAATAAAGATAAATTATAAATATACGATGGGTGGGCAATCCAAGTTTTTTTTAGAATTAATGAAGAATAAAAAGATTTTGGGTGCAAAATGTACAAAATGCGGGAAAATTTGGATGCCACCGAGAATTAATTGTTCAGATTGTTTTGTCCCCACTGAATGGTATGAAGTTAAACAAACAGGTACAATTGAAGTAAGTACAATAGTATGGTTCACTACATCAGCTTTCATTAAAAACATACCCTATGCCACTGGATATATTAAATTAGATGGAGCTGATACTGCGTTATTACAAGGAATTTTCTCAGAAAATTTAGTACCCTCCAAGATTAAAAAAGGAAAACGAGTGAGGGCTGTGTTTCTAACAGTGAGAGAAGGAAAAATGACTGATTTTTTCTTTGTTCCTGAAGATGAATATTTAAATTGGATTAATAAACCTGAATTTGAGGGAGGAGAATAGAATTGGGAGTTGCATATGAAAATTTAAAGAAAATAGCTGAAAGAATGAATAAGAATCCCAAAGCTCTACAAGTATTTGTGACAGATGTCGGTGGAAAACCAGTAAATTGGAATATGACATTTCAATTTAATTTGGACGAGGAGGATCCATTTTATTTGGTAATTAAAGATCAAAAAATAGTTGTCAATATAGGAACTTCACAAGATGCTGAAATCGTTATGTCAGGAGATAACAACGCTATTACAAAAATTTGCCAAGGTAAAGGTGATTTCACTCATGCGATCAGTCGTGAAGAAATTAAAATAGAAACCGGTAAAGTTATAGATGTTATTAGACTTACAAGAGCAATAACAATTGTTTTAAAAAAAGAATAACTATTAACTTCTTATTTTTTTAATTTAAACTTGAAGATTTTTAAACTTTAAACTAGATATTAATCTCTTTATGGTAGTTATATAAATTAAAATATAATTAGTATTAATCTAAATTCTTAAAATAATTTTATAAACATTTTTGTGATTGTTATTCAATTGCAACTGGTGTATTTTTTAACTGTCCAATCTTATTCTTGAAAGAAACGGAATTATCAAAGACTACTGTTAATAAAATAAATAGTATGTTAGGGTCGAAAATTTATGTCTTTCCTTGATCGACTTATTTGAAAAAAAATTCTAATATTGAATAATGAAACACGAAAGATGATGTTATTAATTGGATCACAAATTTCTTGAAGGGAAAAGAGCTGTAATTACGGGCGGAGCATCTGGTTTTGGAAGAGGAACGGCTTAAGCTTTTGCATTTGCCTGCTGAGGGCCAGCGAATGGGTCATGCTGGAGCAATAATTTCAGGAGATTTTGGTACTACTCAAAGTAAAATTAAAGCTCTCAAAGGGGCAAGGGCTTTAATTTCGGATACTCCTTGGAATGTACCAATATTAATTGAAGAAAACCTTTAGTTCTCTATCTTATTTTACCGTAGAAAAAGTTATTTATATATTAACTTCATAGTTTGTTTTAAGAGAAAATGTCTAAATTTATTGCTTTTGATATTGGGGCAAGTTCAGGTAGAACAATTGTTGGGGAATTAGAAAAAGGTCTACTCTATTTAGATGAAATTCACAGATTTCAGAATAGGGGAGTCCAAATTGATACTAATTTATACTGGAACGTTTTACAGCTCTATATAGAAATATTAAATGGACTGAAAAAGTATGTAGAAAAATATGGTAAAATTGTAGATGGAATAGGAATTGATACTTGGGGTGTTGATTTTGTCCTTCTGGATAAGAATGATGAACTCATTGGATACCCTTATCATTATCGAGATTTAAGGACTAAAGGTATGCTTAAAAAAATGTTTAAGAGAGTACCAATGGAAGAAATTTTTTCAGAAACAGGAATACAATTTATGGAGCTCAATAGCTCAACTCAATTATACTCAATGATTTTTAACAATTCTTCCCAATTATCCATTACGGATACTCTCTTGCTGGTTCCAGATTATCTAAATTTCTTATTATCAGGTAAAAAATTAACTGAATATTCTATAGCCACTACATCTCAATTATTTAATCCAATTAAAAATAATTGGGCATTTTCATTAATAGAACGATTAGGTTTAAAACCTAATTGGTTTAGAAGTATTATTCCTTCTGGAACACTCTTAGGAAGTATAAAAGATTATATAGCTAAAGAAGTTGGTTTAGATACCAATACTAAGATTATAGCACCTGCTTGTCATGACACAGGTTCGGCAGTTGCTGCAGTTCCAGTTGATATGGAAATGTATTCAAATGGAGAATGGGCTTATTTGAGCTCAGGGACTTGGAGTCTTTTGGGTGTTGAATTAGGTCGTCCATTAATTAACAAAACAGTGTTAGAACAAAATTTTACAAATGAGGGTGGAATCAATAACACAATAAGATTCTTAAAAAATATAACAGGAATGTGGTTGATTCAAGAATGCAAACGATTATGGGATAATGAGGGACTAAATTTAACTTGGGAGGATATTATGTTAGAAGCAAAGAAAGCTCCAGCATTTCAGTATTTTATCAATCCGAATAATTCGAAGTTTTTAAATCCAAGAAATATGATAGACGTTATTCAAGAATATTGTAAAAAAAATAATCAAGATTCCCCTAGGACTGTAGGAGAAATTTCTAGAACTATTTTTGAAAGCCTTTCCTTTACGTATAAATCTGTTATGGAAAAATTAGAAGAATTATTAAATAAAAAAATAAAAATACTTCATATCATCGGTGGTGGTTCTTCAAACACTCTATTAAATCAATTCACCGCTAATATTCTTGATATTCCTATTAAAACGGGACCGATCGAGGCAACAGCAATAGGAAATATTTTAACTCAAGCATATGCATTAGGAGAAATTAATAATATTTATGAACTAAGAGCAATTGTTAAAAATTCTTTTGAAATTAAGACGTATAGTCCCAAAAATTCAGAAGAATGGAACATTTTTTATGGTAAGTATAAAAGGTTCATAAAATAAATTTATGATAATTGGAATTAAATTTTCTAATTTATTAATAAAAATAAATGATAGTGTATCCTAACATTCTTGTAAGGCTTTAATTTGCAATTATTTCAACTTTTCTCTTTTCTCACTATGTATTTTTCTCAAATCTTCTTGCAATTTTTCTAGAATGTCACCATGAAGCGGATAAAAATATATGAAAATAAGCCCAATCGCCGAAACTATTATGGGGATTAAAAACATTAATATTTTTATTCCGATTATGGCGGAATCCGGTTGTATATCAGCTCCTTGAACAAAACCAAATGTCGTTAGAATCACTGTCGCAATTATGGGTCCTAGACTTTGAGCAGGTTTATGGAATAACGCATTAATTCCTAGAAACATACCTTCTCTTCGTGAACCATGTTCTAATTCATCTTTATCGACAGATAAATATAGAAGTGGGGTGTTAAATATTGTATATCCTCCAAAAAATGTTAAAACTGTCAAACCAATAATTGTAATTGTCGGGTTATCTATAAATAATACAGCTAAAAATAAAACAAAAGTACTAATTACTTTAGCTATTCCAAATCTTAGCATTATCCTTCGCATTCCCCACTTCGGACGTAATTTCATGCAAATCATATTTGAACTATATCCAATGATAATAATTATTACAAAATAATAGAGTAAGCCACCCTCACCAAGTATAAATAGATAAGCGAATAAATAACTTAATCCTATTGAACCTAGAAATGCATTGCAAAAGATATAACCAATATAGATTAAAAATGATTTTGATTTTACAGTCTCCCTTACTGCTATCCATAAAGGCGGTGGTTTATCTTTTTGAAATTCTGGTTTTTCCTCGCATAAATATGCTGTTAACCAAAGCAGTATGAGAGATAAGATAGCAACAATTATCATTAAGAATAGCTATTCGGTTGAGGTTGGATCGATATCTCCTAAAATTAGTAAAAATGGAATGACTACTAAGGCTCCTATGAGTAGCGAAAAGAAATTACCTTTATTTCTTTCATCCAAATCTGAAGTCATCTCTGGCAATAATGCCATCCAAACAAGAACAACCAGAGTAAAGAATGTATCAAATAAACAGATGCTGATTACGTAATGAAAGAAAATAATAATTTGATTCTCATAATCCCATGGGAACCATACTAAAAGAAACATAAAAATCCAAATTGGGGCTCCGTATTTTATATAGATTATTCTTCGGCTTCCCCACTTTTCCCTATTAGTGTTATCCGAAAGTTGCCCTAATAATGGATCGTTAAATGCATTTATAGCCATGTATATGATTTGCCCAATAATAAAAAACACAGGATTCAGTTGTAATTTGTCATAAAAAAACTCAATATACTTGAGAGAAAATATAAAGAATAATAACCCTGCAGGAATTGCTCCTAAGGAATATCCCCATAAATTGCGAGAACTAAGTTGTCTTTCTGTTTTGTTT
>CAYSZJ010000120.1:0-13484 GCA_964435435.1 uncultured archaeon | reverse complement strand
AAAATTGAAATGATTAATATACTATTTGATATAAAAATTAATTAAAAAACAATTAAATAATAAAGAATGGATAAAAATGTCAGGATTAGATTTAAGCGTCGTAGGTAAAAAGAATCCAGAAAGAAGTTTTAAATATACTTGGAGAGATGCAGCACTTTACGCATTAGGAATTGGTGCTCAGACAGATGAGCTTTCCTTCATTTATGAAAATACTCCGGGTGGAATCAAAGTATTTCCTAGTTTTGCAACCATCGCTAGAGGAGTTGCTTTTCCTAGATTGGGAAATATTTTTTTTCCTAGGTTCATTCATGGTGAGGAGTTAATACATTTGCATAAACCTTTTCCATCTCAAGGTGAGGTAATATGTTTCAGTGAGGTAACCGATATTTTTGATAAAGGTAAAGCTGCTGTTATTCATGTAAAATTCACAGGTCTTACTAAAGATAGAGATCCCTTATTTGACGCCAAATCATCTTTCTTTTATCTAGGAGCGGGTGGATTTGGAGGGGAACGTGGTCCTAAAAGTGAATCTTTAACACCTCCAGAAGGAGTACAACCAGATTTTAGTATAAGTTATAAAACTACTGAAAATCAAGCAGCACTCTACAGGCTTAATGGTGATTTGAACCCTTTACACATTGATCCTGAGTTGGCACGAAGAGGTGGCCAAGAAAGACCGATACTCCATGGGTTATGTACATATGGATTTGCTACTAGATCAATACTTTATGGTGTATGCGATGGGGATGTGACTCGTTTCAGGGAATTTAAAACAAGATTTACTAATGTTGTTTATCCTGGAGAAACTCTTACTACAGAGGGTTGGAAAGATAACGGACGTTATATAGTTCAAGTACGAAAAGATAAGACCGTTGTGTTAAGCAATGCATATGCAATTATTGAATAATATTTAAAATTTTAATCTTTTTTCTTTTAATCAGTAATTTTATAGAGAGTATTCTTAAAAATTTATTCTTTATTTCTTTTTATCCTCTTTTTATTAAATCTATGTCGAGACCATAGAAACACTGTCGCAAATTGATAAGTCAAAATTTACTTAATTAAAGAAAGACATTCTTGATAATTTGAAAACTGGTTTGATAATATACAGTGTTTACAATCATACCCTTTTTTAGGAAAAGAAAACTAGAAGATATACGTAGAAAACTTGTTGACTAAGGTTCGAAAAATTGAATTTCTGTTGCTTTTTCAATTATTTCATTATCAAAAGTGATAAGTGGGATATCTAATTCAAGAGCTAATTGAACTATAATTACATCCATTCCTTTTAATTTGTATTTGGTTCCATAATTTTGAGCTTCATACATCCTCTTTTTATTCAACTCATAAACAATAATTTTTTTTTCCTCAAAGTTTTTGGATACAAAACAGTTTTTCTCTCCCTAGGAAAAGTGTATTAAACTCATCAATAAAATTTTTACCGATTAGTGCTTGAATTGGTAATCCACTAATATCAGATGATGTGAATTCTAATTCATATGAGAGATTTTCATATTGGAACATACTTTTATAGATTGATGCTTCAATAATTCCATTCGCAGTTAATATTTTACTTTTTCTAATAGGTTTTAATTCAAAATTTTCAATGAACTTTCTATCAAGGGCCATGATCGATGCTCCAGTATCAACTAATCCAAGTAAAGACTTTTTATCTCCATTAAGTGATATGAAAAATTCTAAAATAGGAAAAAATCTTTTAGCAATTTCAGCTTGCTGGAAACACTTGGTATTTTCAGTAGAAAATAGTGAGAATAGTGTCTCAAACTGCTCTATTTCTTTACCTTTACGTAGAATCCCTGCAGAAGCTTCTGGGAACTTTGCATAAAGCGTTTTCATTACTTCTTGCAAAGTATCTCCAATAACTACAATTGTATTTCTAGAGATTCCTAAATACTTTCCAACTGGTATGAAATCAGGTATGTCAATTTTATCTAAATCGATAGGAGGATTTTTTTCTTTAAAGTTGTCAATTAATTTTTGCAAATTCATTTTTTCATCAATAGCTTCCCGAATGAATTCACTGACACTTTTATACCCTTTAAACTTAGCAATTTCTTCTATTTTCTTCTTTTTTTCTTCATCTACTTTAAAATTAATAATAGTCAAAATTGGTATTACCATCATTTATATATTAAGTATTATATTTTTTATATACATTTAAATTTATTCGTTTAAAATCCAATTGACTTTATGTAAGTCTTTAGGATAAATATCCATATTCCTATAATATTATTTTTTTTTATCATCGAATTATTAAATCTATGTCGAGATAATAGAAACACTGTCGCAAATTGATAAGAAAAAATCTACTTAATTAAAGACAAACGTTCTTGATAGCTTGAAAACCGGTTTGATAATATCCGGTGTTTACAATCGTCCCATTTTTTACGAAAAGTATAGAAATATTCAGAAATTTCTAAGATATCTCCAAAAATAACTTTATAGTTATTTATAATAGACATCTGAATATATATAGGAAATAATTCAAATACACGAACGTCAAATGGTGAAGTAAATTTGCCTAAGAGTTCTTGTTGTAATTTAACATTTGTTTCTGTGATTCTCTTACGGGAAATCACAGCAATGTCTATATCAGAATTTGGGCGAGCCCCACCTTCCACTTGCGATCCATATATTATGACTTCATACTTTTGTCTTAGCGATTTTAAATGTTTTCTTAAATCTGCTATTTTATTTAATTTTGTTTAATATTTCCTCCACAATTTTTATCCATTAATATAAAAGATCTTTCATTTCTTCAACTGAGTTTAAGATAATTTGTTCTTAAAAATCATTTTAACGATGTTTTAATATAATGTATTTAATTTTATCTCGATAACGCTTAATTCTTAAGTCATCCATTAGAATTCTATGCTATATTTAACTTCTTTAATTAATAAATCTCCTTTCTATTATTTATATTATTTTCATGCTTTAAGATATTTAAAAACATAGGAAAGATTGAGATTCAAGTAACAAAATAAAAAGAAGTAAAATAATAATTTATATATTTAGGTTTTGCGGGGAGGGAGCATTCTAACAATTCTTTTTCCCTCAATAAGAGAAATTGCATTTTCAGGGCAATGATAAGCACATACTCCACAGCCAACACAAAATTCTTCATCCCTCTCAGCTTTATTGTCATCATTCAATTCAATTGCATGATTATAACATTTCTCAACGCAGGTACCACATCCTATGCATAAATCCTCATCTATACTAGCTAAGTAGTTAGTTGCATTAACTACAGGGAATATTAAACAATCTCTGGCCGTCAAACAACAACAACTACAGCAATTACAAATCGCTACTTCTTCTTTTGTAGTATCGCCGTGTAAATGATATGCTTTATGAACCAATCCGGCATCTTCGCATTTTTTCAGGACTTCTAATGCCTCCTCCTTGGATACCAATTTAGAAAAACCATGGTTAGATGTGTGTCTTGCAGATTTTCCTAAAGTCATACAACTTGGTGTAAGTTCGATCTGCTTACAAGGATCTCCTAAAAATTCTTGATGTTGCCTACAATAACAATTTCCTACGGCAATATCATTGTATTTATCGATGAGTTCCCTTATACGTTGGGTTGGTAAAATTTGTTCTGTAGGAACTTCTAATTCTTTATCCACAATAATGTTGAGTTCTTCTCCAGTTTCTCGATTTTCTAATATTGGGACTGTTCTATCCATTGGTGGCATTCGTTTTAATGCTGAACTCATTCCATCATAATTAGATTGTATAACCTCACTTTGTTCTTTATTTAGTTTTTGGAATAACCGGGCTATTTTGTAATTTTCCTCCGTTTTTTTAAGGTTTTGCATAAAAATATATTCAAATTGTCTGTGAAATGGCAATATTCGATAGACCATCACCCCATGACGATTAGGTTGATTGAATATTACACCTGTTTTTGCTAAAACATCTGCTTTTTCTAAGATTTCTTCTTCGGATAATCCACTACTTTCCTTTAATTGTTCCATAGTTTGGGAGATACTATTTTCAAAAGCCATTACAAAATCTAAATTTTCATCTTTGATGGTTATTTTTAGAATTTTATGTAGAGTTTCTGAAAATGGATATTGGAATCCTCCTGCTTTAAATAAAACATTAACAGCTTTTTTATAATCAGCTTCACTCATTTTAATCATATAAAGATGTTATTTTTTTAATTTGTTATTTATATTCCTCATTTAAATTGGTATGATAATAAAGTTTTGTTTTTTTTCTTGATAACTGTAGTGCTGTTTCTTTAAATTTTAAGTAAAAAGTAAAAGAATTAAATACTGCAATCATCAAATTTTAATTAAAGCAAATTAATAACTGCTGAAATAACCATATTTTCTAGTTATTATTTTAAGGAGATGAAATATATTGAGTCCAGAATATGAAACTATTTTGTATGAAAAAAAGGATAGGGTAGCGGTTATAACCCTTAATCGCCCTGAGAGAATGAATGCCATTAATATCCAGATGAATGCTGATTTGAAAAATTCATTGAAGGAAGCTAAAGAAGATTCAGGTGTAAGAGCAATAGTTATAACAGGAGCAGGGAAAGCATTTTGTGCAGGTGCAGATGTTCAGGAGTTTGCCAGTGGAAAATTTAGGGAAGAAGTTTCAGGAGGTAAGGTAACTATCCACCCCTATGATTTTTTTAGATTATATAAACCGATTATTGCTGCTGTGAATGGTGTAGCTGTAGGATTTGGAACTAATTTAACGTTAAGTTGCGACATTATTTATGCTTCAGAAAAAGCTAGTTTTGGAGAATTCTTCATTCGCATGGGATTAATTCCGGATATGAATGGGAGTTTTTTACTACCTAAATTTATTGGTGTTCATAAAGCAAAGGAGCTCATTTTTAGTGGCAAGCGCATATTTGCTGATGAAGCTTTAAAGATTGGGTTGGTTAATGCAGTATTTCCTCATGAAGAGTTATTACCTAAAACAATTGAGTTTGCTAATCATCTAGCAGAGCAAGCACCACTTGCTTTAGCCCTTTCCAAGGAAGCGATACATAGAGGTTACGATAAAATTTTTGAAGAAATGCTAAAGGTTGAAGGAGAATTTAATGCCAAATGTTATGCTTCTGAAGACCATAAGGAAGCGGCTACCGCTTTTGTTGAAAAACGTAAACCTGTTTTTAAAGGAAGGTAAAACCTAATTATTTTTTTTTATTTTTTTTTCTAGAATTTAGTCCCCCAAGTCCGTTTTGCCGATATGAAAATATTTATTTAATCATTAAATTTCAACATTATAATCTGTATATTTTAATTTAAAAAGAGAAGAAGTAATATGAATGAAGCAAGAGAAGTTTATTTAGTGGACCATGTAAGGACACCATTTTCTCAAGCAAATCCTTTAGAACCTTCTAAAGATGTTTTTAGCAAGAAATGGGGAATAGAACTTGCCGCTCATGCTTTGATTGACATGTTTGACAACCGATTACCGAACAAAGGAAGCACACTCAAACGTGAGAATGTTAATGAAGTTTTAGTTGGAATTTCTTTACCACAACATGAAAACGGGACATTTGGGGGAAGAATTCCTATATTTATGGCAAATTTTCCCTTTAGCGTGCCTGCCACTGCATTTGACAAACAGGATGGTTCTGGTATGACAACTTTACATGTTGGTTTTGTAAACATTTCAATGGGTTATTCTGATGTGGTTGTATCCTTGGGTTTTGATCAATCTACCCGAGTACCAATTCATAGTTACGATGGAAAAGTAACTGTATTTGGTACACCTCCAGATAAACTTATGCTTGATCCAAATAACAAATGGTATAATGATGATTTATATGACTGGAAAACTAGTCGGTTATTGTTTCAAACGGCTCAAAAACTTGCAGAGGAAGAGGCAGAATTTTTCACAAAGGACGACATGGACAAGCTAGGAGCACGCAGTCATAATTTGGCGGAGAAAGCTTTGGAAAATGGATATTTTAAAGAAGAAATTGTCCCTATTAAGGGTCATAAAGAAGGTGAACCTGATAGCCAAATTCAGATTGAAGAAGACCAATCTATTAAAAAGGCGATTACTTTAGAAGATATAGCAAATATGCCTTCTATAAGTACTCCGGGATGGGCAGGTGGTTATCAAAATCCGTTATTTTCTAAAGAAGAATACATCGCAAAATTTGATACAGAAGAAGGTATTATTACAGTAGGGAATAGTTCTCCAATGAATGATGGGGCTTCACTCTGCTTATTAATATCTAAAAATGCACTAGAAGAATACAATTTGAAACCTATGACAAAAATTATTTCAATTGGCTTTGCTGGGGTTGATCCAACAGTAATGGGACGTGGCATAGTACCAGCAGCCCAAAGAGCGTTAGAACATGCAGATCTAAAAGTTGAGGATATTGATTTTTGGGAAATAAATGAGTCATTTTGTATCGTAGCACTCAATGCAGCTACTAAATTAGGGATTGACTGGAAAAATAAGATGAATATACATGGAGGAGCAACTGCTATTGGAAACCCACCATCAGCAGCAGGTCCAAGAATTACAGCAACATTAGCTAGAATTCTTAAGGAGAAGAATGCAAAATACGGACTAGCTGCTATGTCATGTGGTGGTGGTCAGGGAACTGCGATAGTAATTGAAAACATAGAAATGTAAATTATTATATGAGGTAAAAATAATAAAAAGAGGTTAAAAAATATGAAAATAAGAGATGTATATATTACTGATTTTATAAGAACTCCATTTTCAAGATCTCGACCAAGAGAACCACCAAGAGATGTGTTTGGAAACTTACGTCCAGATGAATTAACTGCCTTAACGTTGATGGAAATGTTTAATAATCGATTAAAAGACAGAGTAAAACTTGAAGATGTAGATGAGTTTTATGTAGGAGCTACTCATTTTAATCATGAACATATAGCCTTTGGAGGGAGATATTCCCTGTTTTTAGCAAAATTTCCAGCGAAAATATCATCTATTGCACTGGATAGGCAATGTGGTTCAGGAATGACCTGTGCTTCCATAGGGTATAATAATATTGCCTTGGGGTATTCAAATGTTGTAATAGCTGCAGGGAAAAATAATGCCACGATGACACGATCAAAACGTCCAACGGTAAGAGAGACACCCCCAGCTATGAGAAAGGGACATAAATTTTTTGTTGATGATGTAGTTGATTTTCGTACCTCTTATTCAATGCTACAGACTGCCCAAAAACTCTCGGAGATGAATGCGGGTATATTTACAAAAGAGGATAATGATAATTTTTCCGTTCGCAGTCATCATTTAGCAGTAAAAGCTCAAAAGGAAGGATTTTTCAAGGATGAAATTGTGCCTGTCATGGGGCATGTAGAAGGTGATGAAGATACTCCAATGTTAATTGAGCATGATCTTTCAGTAAAAAAGAAGGCTACATATGAAGGAACGAAAGACTTGAGAACATTAACAAAGCCTGGTTGGGATGGAGGATATTATAGACCACTCTTGACTAAAGAGGAATATGTTAAAGAGTTTGGGACCGAACTAGGATTAGTAACCGCAGGGAATTCATGTCCTACAAATGCAGGAGCAGCGACTTTATTGCTAATGTCAGAGGACGCAATGAAAAAATATGATCTGGATCCTCTTGCTCGTATTGTTTCATTTGGATACGGAGCAGTCGACCCTACAGTTATGGGTAGAGGACCTGTTCCAGCAACTTGGATGGCTTTAAAACATGCTGGTTTAACTATAGACGATATTGATTTTTGGGAAATTAATGAAGCATTTGCTATTGTAGCACTTAATTGGATTCATGAAATTGGATTAGATAATAGAATTGACGATGTTAATTATAAGGGAGGAGCTATTTCAATAGGACATCCAATAGCAGCAACAGGTCCAAGAATAGTTGGGACCTTAGCAAGAATCTTAAAAGAGAAAAAAGCGAAATATGGTCTCGCCACCATGTGTTGTGGTGGTGGCCAAGGTACAGCAATGATAGTTGAAAATTTGGATACTTAAAATATGTATTCTTTTCTTTTTTTTTTAATCATTTTTTTTAGTTTTAGGGGAGAACCAACTAGCCATTAATAATTTAAAATAAAAAATTAAATGAATTCTTAATTATAATCTTTTTTTAGGTCGAGGAGGTATATAATAAACTTTAGGTCTCGTTCCCTCTTCAGGTTTAAGTTGATAAGCGTTTTTTTCAGACCTTAATTTTGATACAACACTTTTAGGGTCACTTAAATCTCCAAAATATAACGCTTGACCTTCACAACAAATCACACAAAATGGTTTAAGCCCTTGATCAACCCTATGTACACAAAGATTGCATTTTTCAGCGAAATTATTATTGTCATCGAAAACAATCATATTATAAGGACATGCTGTTAAACAAGCTTGACATCCAGTACATAAATTTTGATCTAATATGACAATCCCATCATCTCGCTTTTGAAGGGCATCCTCTGGACAAGAATCAACACAAGGAGGATTTTCACAGTGGTTACATAATTTTGGAAGAAAATCCATTACCAATTCCGGAAATTTTCCTCTTGGAGTATCTTTCTCATTACTGCCTTGAGTTTCAACTTTTATCCAATAATCAATTGTATTATTTTCAATTTTACATGCGATACTACATGCCTCACATCCGATACATCTTTCTTGATCAATAATCATACCTAATTTCTTGCTGCTGCTCATTTTTTACCCTCCTCACTTTTTATCACGTCCACAGCTACATCATTCATATGCATATTTGGTTCATAGACCTTGTCTTGCACCGGATTTATGATATCATGGGTAAGATGATTTAAACTTCCCTCCTTAAACTGGTCAATCCACCAGCCTTCAGTAATATCAAGTACACCAGGCTTAACTCCTTCAGTTACTCGAGCTTTGAGTGTTGTTCGAGCTCTGTCATTAAAAACGGTAACTAAATCATTGCTTGAAATATTTCGTTTTTCAGCATCAATTGGATTAATGTCGACTATAGGTTCAGGATTTAAATCGAGTAAAGATTTCACATTCGCAAACATAGAGTGAGTGCGAAACCGGCTATGACCATTCACTAATGTTAAAGGATATTTCTTTTCACAAGGAGTAATTGGGGCTTCAATTGGTGGTAAATAGACTGGAAGGGCTTCTCCATCTTCAAATAGTTGTTCCGCATAAAGTTCAATTTTTCTTGAAGGAGTACCAAAATTAAGAGGAAAACTTGTCCCTTCTGGAAGTGCTGGTAATTTCACAGCTTGTGTTTTCAAGGTTTCTCGAGTGATTTCTTTGAAGGCGCTGGTTGCCATGATAAGATCTATTAATCCTTCTTCTCCACCCTTGAAGTATTCTCCAAACCCAAGACGTTCAGCAAGTTCAGCAACAATATTGATATCAGATTTAGATTCATACAGTGGTTCAATAACTTTTTGCTGAAGTTGCACATAAGGATATGGTTGAGCTAAAAAATCTGAAAATTCTAAGAAACTACAAACAGGAAGAATTAAATCAGCATAACGAGCAGAGGGAGTCATGAATAATTCAGTTTGCACAATAAATTCTAAATTAGGATAAAAATCTTCTATAATTTTATTAGAGTTAGCACATTGGTTTAAGAAGTTAATAAACGCAAACCAGAGTGCTTTTATTGGGTAAGGGTTCCCAGAGATAACAGCATCATAAAGGTTAAGAATTCCCATTCTATGGAAGCTAGGTTTGTCAGGGATGGCTTTAAGAAATGGATTCCAATTTAAAATTGCTGGTACATAACCCGAACTCACTGATGTAGTTATATTACCAGTAATAGCCGCTACAGAAATCACTCCTCGTAAAGATATATCTCCATGATAAGTTCTCGTAAAACCCATATGAGTTAAAAAAACAACTTTTTTTGAATTGACGATTCTTTTTGCTAGCTTAATTATAAGATCTTTGTCAACTCCTGTAATTTCTGCAGTTCTTTCGGGAGTATATTCAGATGCTAATTCTATTAATAACTGAAGTACTGGTTTACATTCAATTCCATTTATAGTATAAGTTCCGGTAAGACTTGCGTCTTTTACATTTGAACGAGTTAGTGTTTTATGAGAATTAGGAGGTCCATGCCATATCATATAAGCATCAGGCTTTTTAGCTTCAACATCTTTTCCTCGTAGCATTTTTCCAGTATCAGTTCTTACTAAATATGGTCCATTCGTATGTTCTAAAATGAATTCTTTATCATGTAACCCATTTTGAAATATAACATTCATAACACCTAGAGCTAAAGCACTATCAGTTCCAGGATTTAAACCAATATATTCATCCGCTTTCGATGCTGTAACTGTGAAACGTGGATCTACTACAATAACTTGAGTTCCTTGTTCTTTAGCATCCATAATTTTCCTCATATTTTGCAGAGGCATGGATTCAGCAGGATTTGTAGCCCATACCATTAATAATTCTGGATATTTCCTCTGCCAAAATTCTCCAAATAAATGCATATAAGGAAATTGGTGTCCCAAAATTATTCTACTTCCACAAGGTAGCCCTGCATCTCCATAACCCCAAGCACTCACACGAGTGCTTTGTGTTAAACTTGCTAATCTAAGATATGCACCAAATTTTGTAGTGCCAGCACCAGGTCCACCTAAAACCCATCCAATGGATTTCCATCCATATTTTTCAGAAATTTCTTTAAATTTCACAACAACTATCTCATAAGCTTCTTCCCAGGATATTCGTTCAAATTTCCCTTCACCTCTTTCTCCAACTCGTTTCATTGGATATTTAATCCGATCTGGGTGATAAGTAATATCTAAACTAACTAAACCACGTAAACAAATCCTTCGATCCTTTTCATCAGGGAAATCAGCAGGTTCCAATTTTACAATACGGTTTTCTTTTACATGAGCTAATATTCCACAACAATCTATACCACAATGTGCTGGACATGCAGTTCTTACTCTCTTAACCTTTTCACTTTCAGTCATAATATTTCATTACTACCATAAATTTACAATAGTTGGTTTTAAATAATAGGTATGATAATGAAAAAATTGTATTAATTATTATTAGAAAACTTTAATAAAATTCGTATTGAAATATATAAACTATATAATAAAAAGGTAAAAGCAATCATGGTTGTAGAAGAAGTAAAATATTTATTTCAACCCATTACGATTGGGGATGTTGAAATAAGTAATAGAATAATGATGGCACCAATGAATACGAGATATGGCTATGACGGATATGTAACCGATCAATTAGTAGACTATTATGTGGAAAGGGCTAAAGGAGGTGCAGGATTTATTTGTGTGGAAATGGGGATTGTAGATTACCCTATCGGAAGCACAGCAGGAAAAGGAATGATAGCAACTGATGATGATAAATATAATCCAGGATTGAAAAAATTAGCAGACGCCATTCACAAAAATGGATCTGTCCCGTTTATTGAATTATCACATGGAGGGAGATATTGTCATTCAGGCCTTACGGGTATGCAACCTGTAGCGCCATCACCTATTCCAGGTTATCGAGGGAGAGGGGAAATGCCAAGAGAATTAACTACTAATGAAGTTGAAGAATTAGTTGAAAGATTTGGTGATTCTGCGAGAAGAAGTGCTGAAGCAGGATTTAAAGGTGTATTATTAATGGGATCAACGGGATACTTAATAAGTCAATTCGGATCACCTCTTACCAACAAGCGAACTGATAGATTTGGAGGAGAAACTCCAGCAGAACGGGCAACTTTTATTGTTGAAATTATTAAAAATATCAGAAAAAAACTTGGAAACCAATTCCCTGTAATCTATAAAATTAGTGCTGAAGAATACATAGATGGGGGTACAGTTTTGGAGGATTCTCAAATTATGGCAAAACTGGCAGAGCAAGCAGGAGTTTCTGTGATACACACATGGGCAGGATGGCATGAATCACCAAAACCTATGTTACCCATGTCAGTTCCTAGGGGTGCATTTGTATATTTAGCAGAAGCAATGAGAAAGATAATAACTGTTCCTATTATGACAGGGGGAAGAATCAATGATCCCCGATTTGCTAATGAGATTATAAGAGACGGAAGAGCAGATTTAGTACATTTTGGCAGACCATTTTTGGCTGATCCTTATTTCCCGAAAAAAGCTATGAAAGGTGAATTTGACGATATTAATATGTGTATAGCTTGTTGCCGTTGTTTTGATGCTATGGCTAGTCCAGGAAATATTGTGTGTTCTGTAAACGCTGGATTGGGTAAGGAAGGTAAAAAATTAGAGAAAGCGGAAAAATTGAAAAAGATCCTCATTATTGGTGGTGGTCCAGCTGGGATGGAAGCCGCAAGGGTAGCAACATTAAGAGGTCATAAAGTGACTCTATGGGAGAAAAATGATCAGCTAGGAGGAAATTTAATAACGGCGTCCTTAGCCCCTCATAAGGAGGAGATCAATTGCTTAACACATTACTTAACATATCAGATGAAGAAATTAAAAATTATTGTTCAGCTTAATAAAGAAGCAACGATAGATTCTATTTTGAAGGAAAACTCTGATGAGGTTATCGTAGCTACTGGTGCGACAGCAATAACTCCAGATATACCAGGAATTAACGCTGAAAATGTTGTTATGGCAGTTGATGTGTTAAAGGGAACGTCAAGCACAGGTGATAATGTTGTAATAATAGGAGGAGGAATGATTGGCTGTGAAACGGCGGAGTTTCTAAGATCTCAAGGAAAGGATGTTTCTATTATTGAAATGTTGCCAAAGATTGCACGAGATATTGGCCCAGCAACAAAATGGTCAGTCACCATGAGAATAGCCAGATGGGGCATTAAACAATTCACTTCATCTCAAGTTATAAACATCACAGATGAGGGTGTTGAGATCGAAAGAGAAGGAAATCCTGAGATAATTAGAGCAGATACGGTTGTTATTGCTGCTGGTATGGAACCTAATAATAAATTACTCAACACATTGAAAGATAAACTCAAAAATACACACATAATCGGGGATTGTTCACAAGCTAGAAGAATGCTAGAAGCGATTCATGAAGGGTACTCCTTAGGTCAAAGACTCTAAATATTTAAGCAAATATTCGAATTAAAAACCCTATCATAAACAACCAAATTTTTTGATAATTTAATTTTAAAAATTTTTTTTGTATATTATTTATACTAATTATATTATAACAATTCAAATTTCTATAGTAATATGTAACCTTTTTTGTTGACAAATGGCTTTTCATGATGAAAAGGTTTTAAACAAAAGATGATTACTATATTAATTTACGGTAGTAAGTATTTAATTTTAATAAAATTCATAGAGAGAATTTCATGACAATAGCTAAAGGTAAAGTAACTACTAAAAAGTCTGGTAATGGTGGTTATAAGAGTGTATGGATTTACATACCAAGTAAGATAAGTAAAGATAATTCTTTTCCTTTTCATGAAAATGAAGAAGTATTAATTGAAATAGAAGATGGATCATTAGTTATCAGTAAAAACGAGGAGCTTTCTAAAATTGTTAAAAACTTTGGAATCG
>CAYSZJ010000119.1:0-13519 GCA_964435435.1 uncultured archaeon | reverse complement strand
GATATAAATATTGAATTATTTATATACTCTTGAAATCCTTACTGAAAATACTATCTTTTTTATTTTGAAAATATAAAGAATTAATAGATTGAACAAAAAAAATAGAATTTATTATTATATATTTTACTATTGTTTTTTAATAATTAATTTTGTTAAAGCTATGGTAAGAATCATTGGTATAAAACCAAGACCAAATATCAGAAATAAAGCTAAATCTAGATAGCTACTAATCGATACCATGAAAGGAATTAGGAATAGCTGTCCAACAGAATCTAGTAAATAATGAGCTAATATACATGGTAGTAAACTTTTTGTCTTAATATAAATATAAGCAAAAGTAATCCCAATACAACTAGCATAAATTGTTTGCATAAGAGTTAAAAATAAATTTGCTCCAAGTATTAAATTAGTCAAATGGAACAATCCAAATAATACCCCATTCAAAATTATGGATGTTCTATTTGAGTATTTCTTTAATTGTAAATTCAAAATTACTCCTCTAAATGCTACCTCTTCCCATATTCCAGGGATAAGCACCAAAATGAATAGAAACCAACCTAAGCCTGTAATAATACTTGGATTCCCAAATAAAATATTCCAATCAAGGAACCATGTTCCAAAAATATTTCCAAACAAAAGTATCGAGATGCCTAATATTATGATACTACTGACTCCAAGAAATATATTACGCCAGAGAGGTCTAAACGTACTTAGTCCAATAGTTCGAGAAAATTCTCTAAAAGATTCTTTCTTAGGGAGCTTTAATCCACGAGGTACCACTATAAACCATAAAAGGGCAGTTAGACTAAAAGCTAGTATGAATTGAAAGAATAACAATCCAAGGAAAGTTAGATTTAGCATAATGGGTAAAAAGAGTAATTGTAAAGGTATCACTAAAAGTCCGAAAACAAGATACAAAATCATCAAAAATATAGTCCCTATATTTACATTCTCTCGTAATAATCCTCCTGTGATGTAATCATGCATTTTTTCGTATTTAGGAAACATTCTAGTGAATACAAATATTAGACTTGAAATTACAATGATCCCAATAATCAATAAAACTATCAATGATGTAGTAATACCAAAAATATAGAACAAGAGATTACCTGTTATTGAAATAGTTGCATATAATAAAAATAGAGATACGAGCATAAGTACCCATTTACCAACTTTATGTTCTTTATTTAATTCCTCAATGATATATTTGTATTTCACCTTACCAAAGAGTCGAATCTTCATCTCAAACATGAATAACAATAAAGTCCAAGCAATTGGTAAACTGACTAAGAATAGTAAAAATATAATTATCGAATTAGTTAATATTGTAAGCACTATTGATGACAGAATAATTGATACTCCTTGAATTGAGAACATTAATATGATTTTTGCTTTAGCTTGTTCACGAGGGATAACAGGTAACGATGCTATTGTGGATGAGCCTGACTCTTCAATATTTAAGAAACCTACAATTAACATTGGAGGAATAAATAGATAAACTGCCAATACAATCGACCATAGGATTAAAATAGCCTCTATTGATGCTCCTGCTATATTAATTGGTACTTGCATAGTTAAAATTAGTATTAAAGGATAAAAAATTGGGAAGAAAATGAACATAAAAGATTGTAAATCACGTGTCGTTGAGACTAAATCTTTCCTTAAATATGCCTTGATTGGTGTTTTAGGAACGATTTCTACATGAATTTCTTTGAACTCTACCTCTTCTACTTTTATCTCGGTGGAAATCGTACTACGTAAAGCACGTTGAGCAGTTCTAAATAGAGCCCATGTTATTAATATGAATAAAGCAAATCCTATCATTGTACTTATTAATGTTCCTAAGGGAACTTGAGTTGGCATACTACTTAATGATATGAGATATCCCGGAGCAAAAGGGTATGGAATTAAGCTAAAAATAATATTCATAATATCAGAAGGCTCATTAGTAGCGAAAGTAGCTAGAAGTGTTTCAACAGAACGAAATCCCAAAGTTACTATAAATCCAGAGGCAAATGCAATTACGAAATAGCCTATCATCGTTATCATTCTAACAATATTCACTTTCTTTGATTTTCCTTTCGATTCTGAGAAAATATAGCTCATTTTTTCTCCTATGATAACAAGAAAGCTAAAGCAAAAGACCACATTTAGAAACGAAACTAAGAGCGTGGTTATAAAAATTAAGAAATTCTGGGTTCCGATTAACATTATAATAGGAGATGCGAAGATTAATACAATGAGCGGAATATCAAGATTTCGGAATATGGTCATAAATCCAATTTTTTTCAAATCTTTCTTAGAGAAGGGAAGTGTTTGTAACCATTTGAAAGAATTTCCCGACATGAAAGAACTGGTTGAAACAAGACCAAACATTATCATATATAAAAGTATTATTGCAAAGAATATTCCAAAAATGAAACTGGATACAAAAGAAATGGTATTTGGTGTATATGTTTGTTCCGGATTAAGTGTAATTTGGAAATACATGACTAATGGGAGAAGGGGAAAAAATGTAAAAAGAAATGAGAATACAATCTTTAATGCTAAAAATTGATTTTTAATATAATTCTTATTTTTCTTGAATTTTTCAATTAACTTTGCCTGATGAGCGCCTGCACTTGCAATTTGACCCTCCATCAAAATTTCATAGCAGGGAAATTTACTTATTCTGTAGTATTTTAACTTTTCTTCTTCCATATTCAATTTCACTGTTGATTTTTCTTTCTAAATGAAGCTCTTAGTCTTTTTACAATTTCAATTACTGATGTATCTTGTTCAGTTAAACGTAAAAATACATCTTCTAAACTTGCGCCTATTTTATTTGCTTGCTGACGGAGTTCTTCTATAGTACCAATCCCAACAATTTTACCCTTATTTATGATTGCTATGCGGTGACACAAATCTTGAGCGATCTCCATTATATGGGTAGAAAATAAGACAGAACCTCCATTTTCTATATGTAAATCTAATATTTCTTTCATTACTTTAACTGATTTGGCATCAAGCCCTGCAATTGGCTCATCTAAAATTAACAAATCGGGATCATGTAGAATAGCTGCAATGATCTGAAGTTTTTGTTTGTTGCCATGAGATAATGTTGCTATTAATTGCTCATAATATTCAAGTGCATCAAAACTTTCTAAATATTCTCGTGCTCGTTCTGTAGTAGTAGTTTCATCTAATCTTCTAATTGATGCTATAAAGTTAAATAAATCTTTAGGTGTAAGCGACTTGAATATTAAGGGTTCTTCTGATACATAGCCTATTCTTCTTTTTATTTTTACTTCCTCTCGTTCAGGATTTAACCCAAAAATCCTCATTTCTCCTTCATTTGGTTCAAGTAAGCCGAGGAGAAGCTTAATAGTTGTTGTTTTCCCAGCTCCGTTCGGACCAAGAAGACCAAATACTTCTCCTTTATGTACATTAAAAGAAATGTCATTGACGGCTTTAACTTCTCCAAAAAATTTCTTTAAATTTTGAATAACAATGATTTCATTATTAATCATTTCAAATCAACTTTGATATATTTCTTTATATATTTAAATATAATAAAATATTTAAATGCTTTTAATTCATATTCAATATTAAAAAAGATTGTTCTATCAAGGTTATTTCATGTTTCTTCAATATATTTAGGTATATATATACATTTTTTGATTCATAAAACATCATTTAAGATTCAACCTTTTTCTGATTAACAATTATAATGATCGATATTATAACAATAATCGTTCCTATTAAATGAAATATTGTAAAAACTTCTCCTAAAATAAGAGTAGCAAAAATTGTACTTACTATAGGGGTTGGGGATAACACAATTGTTGCTTTTGAAACTTCGAGATATGAAAGTGTTTTATACCAGCTAAATAAACCAATGCCGTACACTGTTCCCATGGATATAAAAAAGAAAATGTTGATAGGATCAAGGAACAGTTTAAAATTTTCTACAGGAAAAAAGATTAAATATAAGATAATTAAGATTATTCCACTCAAAATATTTCTTAAGAAAACCATTTGAGTAGGAGTGATTTCATCTCTTTTAAACAATGGTTTAGTCATTGTATGACCAAACATCCATAAGCATGTAATAAACAACAAAATTAAAACCCCCATTACTATTTCAAAATTAATTTCAAAAAAGTAAATGAAAGATCCTTGGGAAATTGCTATCAATAATCCCAAAAATAGAGTTAGTGAAAAGATGATTTGAACTTTAGTAAATTTCTCTTTTAGAATTAAATAACCAAATAATAAACCAAAAAAAATACTTGTTTTTTGAGTTAGAGCTCCATTTATTGCACCTGCTAATCCATACTCTATAAAAAATAAAAGTTGATTAAGTGCAAAGATAATTCCAATAAAAATTAAAAGGCTTAAATTTTTTTTCCAATTACTCCAAACAGAGTTTTGGTTTATTTGGTTCTCGTCATCATTTTTTTTAAATTTTGAATTATTTACTTTTAACTCTAAGGACATTAGAGGAAAAAAGATAGATGCTTCAACTAAACATGTCATTGCTGCGAAAATGAAAGCATCAAGAGATTCTGGACGAGCATTAGCAACAATTGGCTGCAGCCCAACAAAAAAAACCCCAATGACTCCAAAAATCAATCCTTTTTTAGTATTGTTGAGCAAGATAATTATAAAAGAAATTTAGGGATTAAAAATCTTGAGGAAAAGTCGAAATTTTTCTTAATTCCATTTCTTTGCTGTTAAGACTAACTATTAATTAAAACTAAGAATTTTAATCTAATTTCTCTTTTAATTAAGAAATTTGAATAATTGTTAAGGGAAAAGGACTTTTTTAGTAATTAAGGAGAGATAATACGATCAGCTTTAATAATTGTTTTCTAAATTTTGTGTTAATGCTATATAATAATGACAGTAAATTGTCATAATATCTTGAAAAGTGGGAAAGGGAAAATTTCAGAAATCTAAACAAATAAAATTTAAATTACATTTTTCGTTTGAATACTTAATCATTATTCAGAATTATATATTTATTAGAAGTTTTTAATTATAATAAATCGGTCTCTGTTTAGAAAAATTAAAGAATCAGATATTATTAAAAAGATACAGGAGATTAGGAGGATTTACAGCTTATGAGTTTGATTAAATATATAATTAGAAGAATCATTGTTATGATTCCTATCTTATTAGGAGTATTGACTTTAACATTTATTCTTTCCAGATTAATGCCAGGAGATCCTGTTGCTGCTCGACTTGCTGCATCAGGACAACATAATCCTTCACAAGGATTATATCATCAGATGCGGTGTCAACTTGGACTGTGTGATCCTTTAATAATTCAATATTTTAGATATCTAGGTGAGTTATTTACGGGTGATTGGGGTGTATCAGTCTCTATTGTTAGAAACCAACCCGTTTGGAACCTTGTAATGGAAAGAATGCCTTTAACGATCGATCTCACACTAATTTCGATGATAATAGCGACATATTTAGGAATCAGAGCTGGAATCGTTTCAGCAATTCATAGAAATAAAACTCCAGATACAATAGTGAGAGGTCTTGCTTTAGTAGGTGTATCTATTCCAGTATTTTTCTTAGGAATGATACTTCAATTCTATTTTGGTTATGTGATACCAATATTTGAACCAACAGGGCATTTAAGTATTAAACTTCAAGATCCTCCATTTGTTACAGGTTTCACTTTAATTGATTCATTAATTTCAGGTGAATGGTACTTAATACCAAATTATCTTTGGCATTTATTTTTACCTGTATTTTGCTTATCCTTTATAATGCTTGCATCAATTACAAGACAAACTCGTTCGAGTATGTTGGAAGTTCTTGAACAAGATTTTATAAGGACAGCAAGAGCAAAAGGTTGTTTAGAGAAAAGAGTAACACATTCTCATGCTTTACGAAATGCTTTAATTCCAACAGTAACAATAATTGGAATGAATGTAGCAGGTTTATTAGGAGGTGCTGTTCTAACTGAAACTACTTTTGGATTAAATGGAATGGGGAAATTATTTGTCGATGCAATATTACTCTATGATTACTGGGTATTAAGTGCATTAGTCTTTCTTTTTACGATAATTTTTGTAACAGCTAATTTATTTACAGATGTTATCTATGCGATTTTAGATCCAAGAATTAGATATACTTAAAAGTTGAAAAAACAGCAAAAGTAAGGTATTTATTTTTTCTTTTAATAGTAGCAATTATATGAAATAAGTAAGAAACATTCTAATAGATTAATATAAAACTATTATACTCAAAATAAGGATTCTCTGAGATGGCAATAAATAAAGATTGGTTTGTTAAAAAAATAAAAGGTTTCTTGATGAATGATAATGCCAATAAATTGAGTTTTGATGATGGATCTCTTATATTTAACGCGAATACGATAGTAGGGTTTGCTTTGGCAAATGATCCCATTTTTAATAAGTATAAAGAGATAATTGGAGAATTTCATCTCACTCCTATTGAAGCATTTAAAAAATTTTGCGAGCGAAATAGTCTTGAAAGTACCTTTAAAGATTTATCCGTTGTGGCTTATGTGCTCCCTATCAATGAGGAAACTAAAAAAGAAAATTTTGAATATTCCAAAGAAATGCCTTCTGTACGATGGGCTCATACAAGACTATTTGGAGAACAAGCAAACCAAAAATTACAAAAATACCTCGTAAATGAGTTAGAGAAAGAAGGAATAAGAGCAGTTGCTCCAATGTTAGAAAAATATATGTACAAAGTAAATCGTAATATTTGGGCCTCAACATGGAGCCATAGACACATGTTGTATGCTACAGGACTAGGATCTTTTGGACTATCAGATGGTTTTATAAATCCCCGAGGTAAAGCAATGAGATGTGGAAGCATTATCGTAGAATTGAATTTGCCTTCTGATGCTTCTAAACGACCTTCGGATCCATACAAATTTTGCACTAAATGTGGTGATTGTATTAAGAATTGTCCAGTTAATGCAATTAGCTTCGAAAAAGGTCATAATAAACATAAGTGTTCTAAGCATGTCATAAGTACTATCCCTTATATTAATGAAAAATATGGGATTAATATATATGCATGTGGATTATGTCAAGTTGGAGTTTCTTGTTCCTCCGGTATACCTAAACAATAGTAGGATTGAAAGCTATAAATACAGAATAGTAAAATTTTATATTTTTTCTTAATTCTTTAAGAGCTTCTAATATATCAGGATATTTGGACTCCTATGCTATAAGCAAAAATCTTTTAATCCTCAAGAAAAATTTATTTATTTGGGAAAATTTTAGAAAAGATTAATAAAAGAAGATATGATGTGAATGAAAATTTCTGAAAATTATGCAATTATTACTAAAAATCTTACAAAAAAATTTGGGGATTTAACAGCAGTAAATAATCTGAACTTGAAAATTCCCTATGGCAAGACATATGGACTATTAGGTCCTAATGGTGCAGGTAAGACTACAACTGTAAGGATGTTAAACTCAATTATATCTCCTACATCAGGTAATGCTCAAATAGTTGGCTTCGATGTTATAACTCAAAGTACAGAAGTGAAAGTAAACTCTGGTTTTTTACCTGAATCACCTGGATTATATCAAAAATTAACTGCTCGAGAATTTTTGGAATTTATAGGAGAATTGTATTATTTGCCAAAAGAAGTAATATCTTCAAGAATAGATGAATTACTCGATATTTTTGATCTTGAAGGACGAGAAAACGACCTTTTGGAAGGATATTCCAGAGGAATGAAACAAAAAGTATGTTTTTGCGCAGCTATAATTCAAGATCCGAAAATTATTTTCTTAGATGAGCCAACTTCTAATCTAGATCCTGCTGCTGCGAGAATGGTTAAAGATCTAATCTCTGATCTAGCTAAAAAAGCAGAAAAAACAATCTTTATTTGTACGCATCTACTAGATGCTGCTGAAGAGTTATGTGATTTAATTGGAATAATTGATAAAGGGATTCTTAAGGTTGAGGGAAGCCCAAAAGAAATAATTGACTCTGTAAATGCAAAAGATCTAGAAGAAGCATATCTTAAAATAATGGGAGTGTCAAAAATCGAAGATTTATTAGCTTGGAGAGAAGAAGTATCAGATAATTTAGAACAAGAAAAGAAAGAGAAAAGAAAGAAAAAAAGAAAGTAAAATAAGAATGTCTCTCTGGAAAACAATAGCGAAGAACGAGCTTAAGCTTAGGACAAACCGCTTTAGAAATCATAGAATATTATTTTTTATCCTCTTATATTCATTTTTTATACTATGGGCTTTTCTTCTTGCCCCCCTCCTATTTGATTTATTCATGCCAACATTAGTAGCACAAAATCCTGATATCTTATTTGCTGTTGCACTTATTATTGAGTATGGAATGATGGCATTCTTCCTGTCAGTTATTATTTATCCAATGAATATTATATATAGAAAAACTGAAATTGGATTTAAAGAAATTATATTAGCTTCACCAGCAACCCCAGGTGATATCTTCATTGGTGAATTTGTTGGAAAAATTCCAATATATTTATTAGGCGTTTTATTTGTGGCTCCTATAATTATTGGAATGTTTAATCCTATTATTAATTTGAATTTAATTCAGTATATTGTAATATATATGTGTATAACGATACTCCTAATGTTTGCAGCTTTACTAGGTTCAATTTTAGCATCATGGTTAGAACATAAAATAGCCAAAAGTGAAAAAGCAAGGGACTGGGGTAAGGTAATATTGTTCATTCCTGCAATATTCATAGTTATAACGATTTATTCTTTACAATTTTTGTTTAAAATTCTAATGGATAATCCAAATTTAAGAAATTGGTTAATATTTTACCCATCTTTATGGTTTACTAATATTATATTGTATTTTATTGATCCTATTTTAATTAGTAGTTATTTCTTAAACATTTGGTGGAGTGTTTTGCTAGCTATTATTGTTCCTTTAGTGATTATTTATGCTGCTTTTAAAAAAGCAGAAAGTTTTTTTACTGTAGAAGGAGGAATAGAAAGAATATCTACAATAATAGAGAAAGAAAATAAATTCTACTTAATTATTCGAAAACTGACTGGTCGTAAATGGGAGGGATTAATCATCACTCAATTGAAAGAGTTTTTAAGGAAAAGGGAAAGTATTATGAAAATAGTTTATACAATAAGTATAATAGGAATATTAGGTATTTTTTTTCCTTTGACATTCGGTACAGAAATAGGGTTTATTGGCAAATCATTAATAGTTGTGATGTTAATCTACTTTGGCGGAATGCTTTATGGAATGCTCTTTGGAAGTTATATTTTTGTTGGGAATAAAGATTTATTGTGGGTATATAAAAGATCACCAAGAAATATTTCAACTCTTGTTTATTCTTTTCTGATTTCAATGTTTATTTTTAATATACTTATGGCTCTAGGATTGACTTTTTTTTTTGCGATATTTATGAATTTTGATATTTTTACCATGCTTTTTTTCTTTTGTTTTTATGTATTGAATTGCGAGATTGTAATTTCTCAAGCTATTGGGATTCAGTGCTTTAATCCATCATTTGAAGAAAAAGGCCGAATTATGATTACAAATATTTTAATGCTTATGGTCCTTCAAATGGTTCCTTTTCAATTCATTTTTATTATTATAATATTATTTTTTCCAAGACCTTCAACACATATTGCAGCAAAATTTCTCTATTTAACACCTCTATTACTGGTTTCTCTATCAATAGCCATTCCATTATTATATTTTGGTATAAAAAATTTGAGTAAAAGAGAATAAAGTAAACAGAAAATTATATTACTTCTGGTATCAATAATATGAAATTTTTTCCTTTAAAAACTTCTACTTTAACTCTATTTTCCGTTATGTTTCTTATCTTTTCTTCTTTGGATTAATTCAACAATTCCAGCCCCTAATAATCGAATAATACAGCTAATCACAATTATAGCTATGACAATAGGCCACAAAAAGGCAACCCATTCCTCAAAAAAAGCATATAGAATAATCAAAACAATGATCCCCGCGATGATGATAATGCAACCTATTGCATCTGTTATATCATCCTTGGAATATTTCTTTTTTTTCTTTTGTGTTTGCCCTTGCGCAGGTATTTGTGCAAGCGAAACTTGAGGTGCCATTACTACTGAGTCAGATTGTTTATGACCACATTTGACACAGAAATCCGCATCATCTTCAATTTTTTCTCCACAATTTATGCAATATTTCATGTTTAAAACCCCAATTCTTAATCAAATGCTAATAACAATATCATTTTTATAATATTTAAATCAACTATAGACTAATTAATGAATTATTTATATCTTAAAGCTCAGACAAGTATTTCGTATGGTTGATTATTCCGCTGCTTTATTTTGGCATTAAAAAATTAAGTAAAAATCGAATGAGTATTTTATATGTATAATAATTTAATCCCTACCTTAATGTAAATAGATAATCTAATACATTTTTAAAAATTTAACACTTTTAGAAAAAGAAGAGGTAATTATCAAAAATTTATTTTTTATATGTACCAAATTGCGGAAAAGATTTCAATCTTTCAGAGTTAAAAATAGGACCTTCTTTACAGATAGATACATTATTAGTCTCCCCGATACAACAAGAACCACACAATCCAATGCCACATTTCATTTTCCTTTCTAGAGATGCTTGAATTTCAATATTTTTAGATTCAGCTCTATCTAGTATTTTTTTCATCATTATTTCAGGACCACATGTCATAATTAAATCGATTTTATTCCCTTCAAGAATTTCTTCAAGGGTATCAGTAACATAACATTTTTTACCTACTGATCCATCATCTGTAGAACATATGGTATTTGGAATCATATCTATTAAGCGATCAGCGAAAATTAAAGAAGGTTCATCTTTTGCACCAATAGTTACAATAATATTCTTTTTATTTTTCTTTAGGGGTTCTATTAATGAAGTTAAAGCTGCAATTCCCATACCACCACCAACTACAAGAATATTAGATGCATCTTCATAATTCCAAGTGTTTCCAAAAGGACCTCTAATTCCTATGCTATCTCCTTCTTTTAAATCAAACAATTTAGCTGTTCCCACTCCAATTTTTTGGACCGTTATCTCAATTAAACTCCCATTTATGTCTGATATTGACATGGGTAAAAAGTCTATATCTGGAAGCCACAGAATAACAAACATACCAGGCCTATAACTTTGTGCAATTCGCTCGCTTCTAATAACAAAACTTTTAATTTCAGGAGAATGTTTAATGATAGATTCTATTTTAACTATGTCCGTCTTATGTCGAGTAATATCAAGCACTAATTCTTCATTATCTTTTGTCAATGACTTTTGATCTAGAATTCCCTTTTCAATTGCTAACTCATAGATTTGTTTTCCTTTTTCTGTTCTGATTATTAATGTCCTCCACCCCTCTTCACTACCTACATTTCCTACAGAAATATCTGCAAAGGATGCAGTATAATCTGAACATGAAAAACAAGCATTTCTAATCGCATTATCATAAATAAAATTGAGTGGAATTTCTTTAGGAGTATTATTAGCAATAATTTTCATTTTAAAGTTATTTTTATCAGTGGAAATTTTAGAAATCTCCCTTGGTATCACATCATATTGCTTAAAAGATTCAGATAATAACTGATTATAATAAGTTCCAAAACAAAACGTTCCAATAGCAAGAGTAACTAGATCAAATGCTTCAAAATCAAATCGAGGATGATTCTGCATTTTCCTTAGAGCTTGAATTTGACAAGGTGTCCCAACTATACCAATATCAGTAAATTCTTTATTTATAGCATCTCCAACTAAAGAAAGTGTTGGACTTTGGCTCGGTTTATATCCTACACTTTCAAATAATTCTTTACTATTAGTCGCTATCATAGGAAATGGTCTAAAATTTTCATCTTTTTCAGTGACTATTGAACAATCAACTAGTCCGGCATCCATCGCTGTGGTCAATAAGGCTGTTATTGGACCTGCTTCTATTGGCAGCATTTCTTTAGCCTTATCTGTAAGTCGAACTGATACAATATCTATATAATGTCCTAATATTCCATTATATTCTTTTCCAAATACCCATTTATCTAATAACGATATAGGAATTTGATCGATTCCTGTTTTAGGGCAAATATTATAACATAAACCAAAACCATCTCGGCATGTATTAACATCTTTACAAGATCCATCTTCAATTGGTATTTCTTTTTCAAAATCAAATTTAATATTTGTACAAAATGCTCCACATGCTCCGCAATATACACATTTTCCGGTCTTTATTATCTCAGAATCTAATTCTTCCCAACCTTTTTTCACTTTATCAATATACATTATACTTATTTCTCCTCCTGTAGTTGTTTTTGGAATTCTTGTGCTTCTTTCTTTCCAAGTTCAAAAGCCTCTAAATTCTTATCTAATGTAGAACTAGGTACAAATCGTTTTAATGTTTCAATAGCAGATTCTTCAGAAATAATCCCTGAAAGCATAACAAATGCCCCAAATAAGATTGAATTTCCAAATACAATGTTTCCAAAATTTTCAACTGCTAATTTTTGAACAGGAAGGCTTAACGCTTTTTCAAATCTTTGCGCTGCTCTAAATTTCTTTATTGTCGAAGGATCCCAAATTAAAAATCCAGTATTACTCTCTTTTTTTAGATTATCAGGCTTTACGCGATTAGCAGATTCTTCAGAAAGTATAATTAAAAAATCATAAGGACTTAAAGCTTTAGGGTAATCAATGGTCTTAACATCCATATCTAAGTCTACCACTACTTCTGCCCAACACGCTCCTCCTCTCGCTGATGCGCTATATGCTTCAGTTTGGGTTGCTGCTAAATTTTCATATAGTGAACATGCTGTTATTATCATCTTACTTAATGTAATTATACCTTGTCCACCAAACCCAGAAATTCGAATCTCATATCGATTCATTTTTACTTTCCCTCCATAGCAAGTTTCTGAATTTTTGTATATTCTTCTGAATATTCTGGCTTATCTTCATCGTATCTGAATTCACCAATAATATATTTATTAAATAATTCCTCTTCAGTCATGAATTTCGCTTGATTTATACGAACACTATTTCTTTTTATCCAATCAAGCATTTTAAGGGTATTATCCATTTTTTCACCCTCTAATCCTAAATTTTCAGCGCCTAAATTATTTAAATTTTTCCTCCCAAAATATGTTACACAAGGAGTTATCACTTCAATCACAGAAATACCTTTATGTTTTAAAGCTTTTTTAAAATATTTCATAAGAGTTCGTGGATGTGCCACAGTTATTCTTGCGATATATGTAGCACCAGCAGCTAAAGCTAATTTCACGCCATCACTTCTATTTTCAAACATCTTATAAGGTGTAGTTGTGCTTTCTGCTCCATATAATGTGGTTGGAGCGCCTTGACCACCTGTCATAGCATATATACTGTTATTAAAAATAAATATAACACAATCGACGTTTCTACGGCAAATATGAATAAAGTGATTTCCACCAATTCCTAAACAATCTCCATCGCCCGAAAATATAATAGGTTTTAATTTAGGATTCACCATCTTCATCCC
>CAYSZJ010000118.1:0-13788 GCA_964435435.1 uncultured archaeon | reverse complement strand
TTCTTTTCAGCAATCTCTTCATTATTCCCTTGGGACCCTGAAGAGACGTGGAGAGTATTATTGCGGGCACAATCAAATATATTAAAAGCCCAAAGTGCAAAATTCATTCCAGAATTAATGGAATACGCTATTTTAATGTGTTTAAACCCCAATGTATTAATGATAGAAAATAATATCTCTAAAGAGCAACTGGATAAATGGAAATATTTAATAAATCCTATCATACATCTTAGCGTATACTCTTTTTTCGAACCAGATTTAGAAACTTACATAAGGAGAAGACCTTTAGCGTATATTATAGCACCAAAGTATTATCATCATTCTATGCTTCACTACCACGCTATAGGTTAGAAATAAGAAAGATTTAAATTTCTCTTAACAGTTTTTTTTTTATTGAATTTTCTTAATTTTACACTTTTAAAAATCATTGGTTTGAATAATAATTTCAAATTTTATTTTCTAATCAATTAATCTTAAATTCTTATTATTAATTGAATTTGTTAAAGAATCATAGAAAATTGAATAATATTTTTGATAAAAATCCTTTTTTTGTTTCAAAATAATTGATCTATCATCTTTTTCTACAGTGCCCTTTGTCCAAAAAATCTTACCTTGATATGACAAATCTAATTTATCCCCATATTTTATAATTTCACCAGATTTTATAACATATTCAATATTACTTAACGATTTCTTGATTACATCATAATCTTTAACTGTATCGATATTATGTAGATCAATATCTAAAATATTAATGTCTCCATCAGCACCAATTCCCAGATTTCCTTTAATTTTTCCCAATCCAAGAGATTTAGCTGGACTTGCTCGACTTAAAATAATATACTCATAAAATGATAAATTGTTATCTGGCTCTGTAAAAAATTCATCTGGCGTAAAATTTTTTGTCATATTCTCCATAAATTTCATTCTTGCATTATTACTTAATATCCATGTAGCAACTTCAGCAAGATCGTTTATATTCCCATAATTTGGATAGTTAAGAGAAAGTTGAATTTTCCACTTATTTTTAATATTTAGAGCGAGGTTGATTCCATTTGCCCACAATATGCAATGATCTTTATTATTCTTATCAAAATTCCTAAATTTTACAAATGAATCTCCTTCAAATTCTACAGCGGATCTAATTAATATATTATTTTCATTTTCAAATTTTATTTCATTTTCAATTAGCTTTCTATCAGAAGTGATTAATGGATTGATTTTGTTAAATGTAAGAAATCCAATATCAATGTCTATTTTATTAGATTGATTGATAATATCAATTAATTTACTATTATCTCCATCGATATTATAAGCAGAAGCATGAGCAAGATGAAAGATTTGGGATCTCGAAGTTTGAGAGTTATTTTTTAATTTAGGGACTAAATCTAAAGAATTTATTCTTTCTAATATGATTGCATAATTATCTTTTGCATATTTAGTCTCATAGCCTTCAATATGGGCATGAACTGAATGTGGTAAGCCTAACCGCTCATTAGCTTTTGTTAAGTTCTCATAAACATCTAAAGCTGAGAAATTATAGAGCCTTCCTGATTTTTTAATATCTTCTCTTATCTCTTTAAAATTCCATTCCTCAGATTCAAAAGGATTATAGACTTTAATGCCAAAAGCTTTGGTTTTTTGTAATAAATCAGATAAAAATACACTTAATTCGTCTATTTTTCCTCTCTGAAACTCTAGCTCTAAAGCCCATAAATTACTAGCATTTAATAACATTCCCTTATCAAGAACAGGTAAATGATTAAGATCAAATATTGTTTGCTTTGATAAGGATGGGAAGACATTCGCTTCAAGAATGAAAGTGTAGCCATTATTAATATAATCTCGAGCTGCTTTTTCAAGTGTTAAACCTTGCCATATTTTTTTAAACGTGGAATTTTTTGTACCAAGCAATCTTGCCCAATTTACTTGTTGAGATGCAATATGAGTATGAATATCCAAGGCAGCAGGAATAACAGTTTTTCCCTTAGCATCTATTTCTTTTATATCACTTTTTTTAGAAAATTTTTCTACAATATATTCGTCCTCAATTAAGATATCCTTCTTCTCACCTTCGATATTATTGAGAGGATCAAAAATCAATCCATTCTTAATAATTAATTTAGCCATTTCTAATCTTAGTATATTTAATTTCCTTTAATTGAAATAATAATATCTTCAAAACTTAATACAGGTTCTTGGGTTGATACCACGTTTACTTCAATATTCTTAAAAATTAGTTCTTCATTTTCTACACCAGTTATTTGATTAGCCCAAATTGATACCGGCATTATAATTAACCCTTTTGGAACATCTTTGTCTTGTTTAACATTTACTATAACATTACCAAATTTGCTACTCAATTTTGCTCTTGATTTCTCTGTTAATTTTAGTTTTTTCATATCTTCTGGATTAAAGATGCCTATTGCCAAATTTTCTTTAAGTGAATTATTATCTCCGATCGTAAATTCCTTTAATTGATCATAATCAACCATTCTTACTGTGTTTACCAACATTTTCTTCTAACTATCCGCCTCTTATGATTTTTTTAGTTTTTCTAATAGCAGGTCCAATATCTCTTCGTCAGTTTTAACAGTGCTTGGTGGATTTATTATTTTTTGTAATTCAATTGGAACATGATCTAATCTATAAGCTAATCCCGCACACTCTATACCTGTAATTGCTGAAGGTAATATCACATCAGCTATTTGAGAAGTAGCCGACTTTTTATTATCAATCAATATTAAAGGTTTTGCAGCTAATTTTTTACTTAATTGAATTGGCAAGTGTGAAATAGGATCAGTTCCTACAATTAAAGAACTTTCAAAATTTTCATTATCAACTTTTAATATAATAGTATCGGTGGTTTCTGCTAGTTGATTATTAACAAATTGCAAACTACTATTTTTCCCATAACTTGATAATGCGACGTGTTCAAATCCTATCATATTATAATGCCCTCCAACCAATATGACTGAAATACGACCTTTTTGTTGTTTTTCATTTATCATCTGAACCAGTTCTAATAATGCCTGTATCACATTAGAACCTGATTGAGATTTTAATAAGCCTTGCCCTATAAAAATAACTCCATATTCAGTTCCAGTTAAATGTAGTAATAATCTTTTTAAATCACTAGCATCTATACCTGCTACTCCACTTTCAGGAATACTTTTTTCAGTGCAACATTCCTCTTTTAAAGCCTGGATTAGTTCAACATCTTTTTCTGGATCGATATTTAAAGCAATATCTCTCACACCCATAACTCCAAAAGAAGCTGTTTTCATTGGATCCAACACTATTAATGTTTTTATTTCGCGCCCTGTCATCCTAAATTTTCCTCTTGAAAAAAGAACCTTATTTAATAAGCGAGGAATAGATTCTGCTGCATTTGTTCCCCATAATATTAGTAAATCAGCTTTATTTATGACTTCGGTAATTGTTGTTAATGTAATCCCTGTTTGTTTTGAAGTGTTCAATACTTTTCCTTGGCATATAGTAGAATTCGAATCAATAAAGCCATTTATTAGCTTTGTCAACTTAATTCCTTTAAATTGAGCCTCACAACTACTTGTTGAAAATCCATACAATAAAGGATTGGATGATTGTCTAATAATTTCAACTGCTTTATTGATTGCATCATCCCAAGAACTCTTTACTAATTTTCCATTTTTGCGAATCATAGGCGATAAAATACGATTTTTTGCTGTGACCTGGTCAAACCTTTCTTTCCCTTTTAAGCATGCCCCTACAACCTCATCAATAAAGATTCCATCGCTTCTAATAATTATATCATCGCATAATAAAGAGCAGCCTGAACAAGGTATTCTTTTCATAAATTTTTCCTCTAACTTAAAAATTAAATTTCTAAATTATTTTATACATAATCAATTTTTACAGCATCGCGAGGACAATAAGTTTCACATACACGACACTCTCTTTCTCTTCCTTCTGCTTCTATTCTCCTACAATGCTCTAAGTTCAATAATTCGCATTTGCCTTCTTTAATCTGAAATAATTGATGTTTTTCAGGAGGATAATCTGGCGCCTTTCCACTTAGAGTAGGAGGGCAATATCTAGCATTCACAGGGCAAACTGTAACACAGATTCCGCATCCATCACATAAATCCATATCTACATCTATTCTTAGTTCTTTTTCCTTACCCTCCTCAGCGCCTAGCATTTCCTTTAAGGTGTCATAATTTTTCTTATATTTTGGCTCTAAAAGTGGAGGGCAATCATCAATTTTTACTTTACCTTGTAGTAAATCTAATGCGAATGCCATACAAGTTGGTTTTCCACATTTCTTGCAATTAGTTTTCGGGAGGAATTTATAAAGTTCCATGAAGCTACTAACTGGTAACGAGAACACCTTAAGATTTAATTTTTCCTTCTCTTTTCAGTATTGAATAATATTATGGAATTTATTAATTTCTTTAGTTTATTTTAAAAAAATTTCTAATAATAAGAATTGTTTTATAACTGAAATTAGGGAAATTTTCATAAAATATTAACACAAGAATTATTACAAATCATAAGTATGATATATTAAATAAGAAGTATTGAAAAATCCTAAAAAATTCAAAAAATGTGATTTGGAAAGATGTCAGAAGAAAATATACCAGATATCAACTTAAAAGAAATGATGATAGATGAGAGAGAAAAGAACATAAAAAAAAATATGGAGCAGATAAAACATAAAATAGTAATAATTTCTGGAAAAGGAGGAGTTGGAAAAACAACGGTAGCAGTTAACTTAGCTATGAGTCTAGCAAGTTTAGGATTAAGGGTAGGAATCCTTGATGTTGATATTACCGGACCTAATGTAATTAAAATGTTAGGAGTTGATTCTGAGTTAAAACCAAAAGTTGATGCTGAAGCCAAGAGATTTTACCCTATTGATGGTCCTTTGAGACTTAAAGTAATGAGTATGGCATTTCTGACTCTTTCTTCAGATGATCCAGTGATTTGGCGAAGCCCTATGAAGATGAGTGTAGTAAGGCAATTTCTTGGTGATGCAGTTTGGGGTGAACTTGATTATTTAATATGTGATCTACCCCCAGGGACTTCTGATGAAACCTTGGATATTTTACAACTTATTCCTGATGAGAACATTGTTGTTGTAACTACTCCACAAGAGGTAGCCTTAATGGATGCTCGAAAGACAATTAAAATGGCAATGGTAATGCAAAGAAAGGTTCTTGGTATAATTGAAAATATGTCAGGCTTTAATTGTCCGCATTGTGGAGATTATATCGATTTATATCCCCCTGGTGGAGCAGAGAAAGCAGCAACTTATTTCAAGGTTCAATTGTTAGGCAAAATTCCCTTTGAAACTGAAGTGAGTCAGCAAGGGGATCAAGGCTTGCCTTTTATCTTAAAGTACCCTGAAAGTAAATCTGCTAAGGCATTCAAAGAAACAGTTAAAAAAATCAGAAAAATATTAGAAAAATCATAATCAAAAATTCTTAACTTTCTTTTTAAAGATTAAATCGCCAATCTCGGCATTAAAAATGCGTTCCATTAAATTGCATTTTACTTTTAATAAATAATATACATCTTTATCTGGAATTTCTATTCCATAAAGGCATTCAATATTACCCTGTCCTTTTGATAAAATAACTCCTCCTTTTTGATAAAAATGCTTTTTGAATTCTTTTGGAGATGTTTTTATATCTACTCCTCGAATCGGACCTGATTCTACAACTTGAACTAAATCTGTTAAGCCAATGTATCTTGCATCTTCCATTGTTGCATCATTTACGATTGGTGCTCCTCTAACTGAATATATTATTTGCAATTCTGGATAAAATTTCTTAATAGTTGTAATTAATAATTTGTCAAATACGATTTCTCCAGAATTATCTCCGATTATTAAAAGATGATTTGTTTTATCAAGGGATTCCTTGAATTTAGTATAATCATTGATGATAAAATCTTCTTTCTTAAAGTCTTTAATATCAGAAATGAAATCTATTTTATGTTGGCTAGCAAAATCAATAGTATTTCCAAGAGCAGCTACTAGTATTGCTTCAAATAATGGATCTTCTGAACGTTCAATTATTTTCTCTATATCATCATAAAATTGTAATGCAAGACGATTGTACTTTTTTTTTAATGAATAATATGGATCCTTTTCCCCTAATACTTCTGCTACTATTGTATATACAACTTTACCTAAAATTGGAGCTGCCTTCTTTTCTATATCTATATCCATCAAATATTTTATGAACTTTTTCTGTGCAGATATTACAATTTCACGAGATATATCTGGTTTAAGTAATTTCAATGCATTTAAAATTTGATCGAATAAACATCCTATACATTCAGGTTCTAATTTCATTTTACAATAATATTACATTTTACTTTAAAAAAAATAAAAAGAAATTAAAACTCTTTTAAAAAGACCTTAAATTGGAAAGAAATAAATAGAAAAAAAATTATAGATTAATTTCAATTTTTATAGTTTTAACATTTTCAGGTACCGCTTTAGTAGAATTTAAATATCCTAAAATAATATTTGCAAGCATCTCCTGCATAAAATCTTTTAAAGGGATTTTTTTATCATTAACTATTAAGTTAGCATCAACCATATTTATCTATAAATCTACTAATTTTTTAAAATTTTTCATAATAATTTGAAAATAACTTATTAAATAGCAAATAATAAAAAAGAAAGAGTATCACTCTTTAATCAATTTTTATCTAAAAATTAAAATTTCATTTAAAGAGTTGATTAATTCAGTGTCAAATGAATTTTTACTCTCTAAATCAGAGAATGAATTTTTAAACAAATCTCGAGTAGCTCGGATCGCAACACTCGATCCTGCTAACAATTTTCCGCATATAATACCAATCTGCTATAGTTTTGATGGTGACGCTTTTTTTACAACACTTCGTAATACTAGCAAACGCTTGCTAAATATTAATAAAGGAAGTAAAGTTTCATTGCTATTCGATGAATATGTTGAGAATAATGGAAAATGGATAACGTTACAAGGAATTCTTATCAATGTGACGATTTCTATTCTAAATTACCAAGATCATTTAGAACGATTCATGAAAGGGTGGAAACAACTTATTGAAAAATATCCTTAATATAAAACTTGGGCACAAGAAGACTTAAGCCCGACAGATCCAAATTCACGACGTATTATGCAAATGAATCCAATACATAAAATCTCATGGGGATTCTAATAACAAACCTAAAAGTTTCATTCTTTGAAATAAATGAAAAACAAAAACCAAAACCATTGCTTGGTTAGTCCTTTTACAACTATCTTTTTTTTGCAAAAGTCATTCAATTTGGTTAATATTGAGTTATATACATTTTATTATATTTTTTATAATATTTAATTCCTCAAACAAACTTATTTCTTTTGGAAACATAGAACCAATTATCATACATTCTGAAGGTCACTGGGTATCTACTTCAAAACTCAAAATCGTTATTACAATTGCTACTACAAATGTTACGATGATTGCTCCGACTAAAATCCACATTAAAATTCTTTTTATTTTTCTTCTTTTCAAGTGTTTAATTTCAGAATCAATCATTATAACTAACGTGAATTAAAAATCAAATAAAAAAGATTTCTATTCTTCCAATGGCTTTTTTACTTTTTGGTTTTTAACAATAAAAATGCATAAATATCCGTAATTAAAAGAAAACCACCAATGATTATAAATGTGCAAATAATAAAGAAAGTAAGATTTTGGTGAATTATATACATTCCAATCAAACCTCCAAAAAAGAAAAAAACCATATCAATAAAAACATTTATTTTACTGTCCCTTCTATGTCTATATTTTATTTTAAATTTGTAAAGAACAAAATTTTCTAAAATTTCCCAACTTAATGATGCTATTATATTTAGCAATAAAAGTAAATAATCAAATGAAATTTCAAAACCTAAATTTAAAATAGTATAATTAGTCAAAAGTATTAAATATCCAAGAATTATATGAGTAAAACTAAAGAAATCGATAGCAGAAATCCCTACTTCTTCTTTATTTCTTGCTATTACTATCATGTTTAATCTCTAAATCTATCATAAATGGTTTAATTTAGCAGTAATTAAGCCAAAACAAATCACTAAAAAGCTAAAAAGAAATCCTATTCCAAGACAATATCCAAAATTTCCGTAGAAAAAAGTTGTAAAATCTATACCCTGAGAAGATCTAGCTATTGTTACTCCTGCTAAGGTAATAATTACTATGCAAATTAATGTCAATATTGTAATAGTAACGAACCAAGCTAGGGCAGACCCATTATATATTACTGTGGGTGATGGTTTACTTGTGTATATTAAATAAATTGCGGGAAGAATAAATATTAAGACACAAAAAAATATAAACCAAAGATTGATAGTAATTGCTAAATCTGCCCAAGGTATAGTCGGATTTACTATTATATTGCTGATAATAACTAATAGAGATATTATAATTAATAATCCACCACATATGAGGCAAATACCACCCAATATTCTTTTTAAATCACTTCGCATAATACTATTGCTTACTCAAATGGTTTTTAGAATACTTTTTAATTCTAAATTATAAAATTGACTTGATATTTAATATATCGTATTAAATTATACTAAGAGATTTAAATTAATAAGAATAAGTCAACTTTCTTTTTTCTTATTAACGATAAATCCTTATAATCAAATTCTTATACTTTTTAATTTTTTATTATTCATGGAACTTTCCAAAATTACAGAATCTTTTACTGAATCAGTTATACGTGAAATGACACGTATAGCACATCAACACCCTGGAAGTATTAATCTAGCACAAGGATTTCCAGATTTTCCAGCACCAGAATCTATAAAAAATGCTGCAATAAATGCAATTAAAGATGATATCAACCAATACTCAATTACATGGGGGGCTTTATCATTAAGAAAGGCTATTGTAGATAAAATTTCAAAATACAATAAAATTAAATTTGTAGATCCTAATAAAAATATTACTGTAACATGTGGTTCGACAGAAGCGATGATTTCCGCTATGAAAGCTATTATAAATCCGGGAGATGAAGTTATTATATTTGAACCCTACTATGAAAATTATGGTCCGGATTGTTTATTATCAGGAGCAAAACCTCGATATTGTAAATTAAATCCACCAAACTGGAACTTTGATTATGATAAAATTGAGAATCTTTTCAATGAAAAGACTAAAGCAATTATTTTGAATACCCCTAATAATCCTACAGGAAAAGTTTTTAGCTATAAAGAATTAAGATTTATCGCGGATTTATGCTTAAAAAATGAGTGTATAGCTATTACCGATGAAATTTATGAACATATTGTATTTGATGATTATAAACATATTTCAATTGCCTCATTTCCAGAAATGGAAAATAATTCAATCACAATTAATTCACTTTCAAAAACTTATGCTCTTACTGGTTGGAGAGTGGGGTGGGCAATAGCTAGTGAAAGAATTACTAATGAAATCAAAAAAGTGCACGATTTCTTAACTGTTGGTGCACCTGCTCCACTTCAAGAAGCTGGAGCTTTTGCTTTATCTCTAGAAGAGGAATATTATCAATTATTAAAGGATTTCTATCAGAAGGCGCGAGATATTCTTTTTAATGCCTTAAAAAATACAGATCTCAAACCAATTAAACCAAAGGGAGCATATTATATGATGACAAATTGTAAAGAATATATGAAGAGACAAAATCTTAAAAGTTCTATGGATCTAGCAATTCATTTAGTAAAAGATATTGGTATTGTGACCGTTCCAGGATCATCTTTTTATGCGAATCCCCAAGATGGGCAATTTCAAACTAGATTCTGCTTTTGTAAAAAAGAAGAAACACTTCAAGCAGCAGCTAAAAAATTAGAAAAAATAAGTTACTAATTTTCATATATTAATAAAACTTTTCTAGGCATAAGAATAATCCACCTATCTCAATTTTTATTCCAAGTCAATAAATAATAAATCCGAAAAAGCTTCAAGTTCTTTCTTCTCCTTTGGTTTTTCCCCAAGCTCAAGATGAAAACCCAGCTTTCCGAGAGTATTCATCATATAAACAGGTTTCATATCAGGTTTCATATCCTCACTTAATCTGTCCCAATCCAGATTAAACGTGAAAAGAGGATCTATTTCTTCTTTCTTGAATTTATTGACTATATCATCAAGATCATCCACCACAAAAGTAAGGTTGTGCACATATGCTCCATTTTTCTCTAAAAGGTTATACCAACTACCCATTTCTGTTTTAACTTTAACCATTGGCTGGCAATATTGTAAAACAACATTGCTTAAATTTACATGCATAATACGCATAAAGGGGGTGTCTAAAAAGTTAGCAAACTCAACCTCTACTTTTTCTGAACCAAAAACTGTATGCAAAAGTTCATATGTTTTTTCTAAATCAGGTGTGACTAATTCGATATGTAACATTGGTGAGACACTGCCAATTAATTCATCATGTCCTGTTACATATCGTGTTTGAGGAAAAATATTCCTACTTTCTTCTTTAAAGGGATTTTCTCCTAATTCTAAATGAAAACCCAATTTTTCCATGGTATCCATCATATATACTTTTGTCATTCCAGGCTTCAGGATATCAGTAGGAAGCCATTGATCCCAAGGCAAATCAAAAGTAAAGAGGGGTTTAATTCCCCCTAATTTCTCCATTTCTTCCGCAGCTTCTTTTGCATTTTCAACACTAAAATTCAGATTATGGACTCCGGAACCCTTAGTTTTCAGTTGGATGTCCCAAGAACTTCCTTCTGCTACGGGTTCGATAAATTGCAGCACTACATCACCAAGACCAACATGAACCACTTTATTATATTCTCCATCCAAAAAACCTGCGAATTCCTCTTGAACTTTTTCCGCACCAAAAACATTATGAAGGATTTGATAAGCTTTTTCGGCATCAGGAACAGTTATTTCAATGTGAAACAAGGATAAAAAATTCACAGTCATGTACATCACATTTTATCAAAATTTTGAAATTACTGTTATTAATTCCTCTCTATTTTTTAATTTTTTGAAAAAAATCTTTCACTCTCTTTTTAATACTTTCCTGATATCTAATAATTTGAACTATCGATGTTTTTCCACTACTATTGCATATTTACCACTTTTGAAATAAGAAAAACTACAAATAAAAAGGTTTTGGTTAGCAGCAATTTTAATAGATGCTGAACCACTATAGAAACTGATAGAATATTGCCATATAAATTTCCATTAATTCCCAAATTATTTTTATAGCGTTGTATATTTCTATTTTAATTTTATTCTAACTACAAAAAATTTATTATACATAAATAGGAGTGAAAACCATGGAATTATTACGTACACCTGATGAAAGGTTTGAAAACCTACCCGATTTTCCATATGAACCTCATTATTTAGAGATTGACGATATAAGAATTCATTATGTAGATGAGGGGCCAAAAGACGCTGAAATTGTTTTACTAATGCACGGAGAACCCTCATGGAGTTTCCTTTATCGGTATATGATTCCAATTCCTGTATAAGCAGGATTTAGGACAATAGCTCCAGATTTAGTAGGATTTGGACGTTCTGATAAACCCACCAAAAAAGAAGATCATACTTATGCTAAACATGTCAAATGGATGTCAAGCCTGATTAAGCAGCTTGATCTGCAGAAAATAACCTTATTTTGCCAGGACTGGGGATCATTAATCGGATTAAGAGTTGCCCTTGAAAATCAAGAACGATTTAGTCGTATAGTACTATCCAATGGTGGATTACCTACAGGTGAACAAAATATGACTGAAGCCTTCTTGAGATGGAGAGAATTTTTCCAGAGAATCCCCTGCATTTGATATAGGTCGAATACTACAAGGGGGAACTACTACTAAATTATCAAGAGAAGTGAGAAATGCATATGATACTCCCTTTCCTGACGATACTTATAAGGTAGGTGCTCGAATATTGCCCTCATTGGTACCAATTAGTATAGATGATCCAGAGCAAAAAGCAAACAAGAAAGCGTTTGAACAATTAGGAAAGTGGGAAAAACCATTTTTAACTGCATTTTCTGATAGTGATCCGGTTACTCGCGGCGGGGATAAACCTTTGTAAGGATACATTCCTGGAGCTCAAGGACAAAATCATACGACAATTAAAGACGCAGCACATTTTGTTCAAGAAGATAAAGGTCCAGAATTAGCAAATCTCATTATTGAGTTTATAAAAGATAATCCTTTATAATTTCATTTTTTTTAAGACATTTTTTTTTTCTTTAATCGTCTTTCAATATTAAATAATTTCAATTAATTTAAGTTATATTGAACATTTAAGAAAATCAATTCTTTATTATAAATTCTAAAGCTAATAAAAAGGTGAATCCTTTGGATATTAACTTAAATTCTACAGTTAAGTTAAATAATGGAGTTAAAATGCCTTTATTTGGCTTTGGTACTTGGGCGTTGAATGGAAGAAGAGGGTATCAAGCAATCCTTTGGGCTCTTGAAGCAGGCTATAGGCTTCTTGACACTGCGGAGGGTTATGGAAATGAAAAAAGAGTTGGTTTAGCAATAAAGGACAGCGGAATTCCAAGAGAAGAGATTTTTATTACAACCAAAGTCTTTCATGCCTCTCAAGGTTTTGAAAATACCTTAAAAGCATTTGAAGAGAGTCTTGGAAGATTAAATGTTTCATATATTGATTTATACCTGATTCATGTCCCCTTAACAAATCTAAGATTTGAAACATGGAAAGCTTTTGAAAAACTTTTGAATGAGGGCAAAACACGCGCTATTGGAGTGAGTAACTATACGATTCGGCATTTAACTGAGCATTTAGATCATTTTTCTATAATTCCTGCTATAAATCAAGTGGAATTTTCACCATTCTTATATCAGAAAGATTTGTTATATTTTTGTAAGTCTCATAACATTATTCTTGGAGGATATAGCCCATTAACAAAAGGAGACAAGTTAAACAGTCAAACTTTAATTGATATCGGAAAAAAATATATGAAATCATCTGCTCAAATCCTTATCCGCTGGGGACTTCAACATGATGTAATCCAAATCCCAAGATCAGGTAATAAAGACCATATAATTGAAAATGCTAATGTATTCGATTTTCAAATTAACGATGATGATATGCTAACTCTTGACTCCTTAAATGAAGATTTTCGAGCATATGGACTTGATCCTAATAATTATAAATAGCTGGATCTCTTAAAAATCTAAGAAATTAAAATAATCCCTAATTTATTCTTTTAGAATAAGAAAAACACCAAATAAAAAGGAAATTTTTTAGTTACTAATTCAATTAGAATCGAAGGAGTTATATCTTGACAATAAAAACAAATATTACCGAAATGTTTGGAATTAAGCACCCAATCTCAAACGCTGCTATGGGTCCTTTTAGAACAACCGAATTGGCTATAGCAGTCACAGAAGCTGGTGGACTTGGCACGATTTCTCATTCAGAACGCTCTATGGATGGTGAAGAGGCAGATTCAATAGTTGCAATGAAAAAAAATCTTGATTATATGGTTGAGTATACTGATGGGATTTTTGGTTTTAACATAAGAACTTCGAGACTTGAATTAGATTGTGACAAATTGATATCGGAAACTTCAAAGTATATAATGGGAAACCCAAAATTAAGAGAACAATGTCTATATGCACTCACCAGCGCGGGTTCAGCAAGAAGAATGCCCCAGAACAAAGATTTTCAAAAATTAAGGGAAAGGACACAAATTAAACATTTTCATGTTGCTCCTGCACTTTGGTTAGCAGATAAATGTGTTGCAGCCGGGTGTGACGGGCTTGTGGT
>CAYSZJ010000117.1:0-13955 GCA_964435435.1 uncultured archaeon | reverse complement strand
ACCAATTGTAAGTTATTTGTTGATTCATAATACCTGTACCATTTGCATTGTCATATCTCAGAAACCCCTCTAAATGAAACATTTCACCTGGCATGTAAAGATGATCTGGATACGAAGTATCAAGGTATGAAGTTGCATTTACATCTATTATATAAAAGTGATGATATTGAATTTCACTGTCAGGTCCTCCAGGTTCAGGATCAGTCACATTTGCTTCAATTATATGACTTATATATACATCCAGAGAAGGATCAACTATATAATTAATACTAAAATTACCATCAGAATCTGTTAAATCTGAATAACGTGAATCAGACTCTCCATCAACAACTATCTCCACTCGTAGCCCATCATTAGCAATTGGAGCATATGGATTGTATACCCTTCCTTCTACATTTATACTTGTATAATGAGGGAATTGAGAATTATTAATTTCGGCTGGATTTGTAAGATCTAATTGTGCCCAGATAAAACCGATTTCTGGTTTTTTATTGTTAGAATTAGCTAAATTATAATAATAAGATTCTTTAAATATAGAATTAAAACTAATGAAGCCTACTAGAAAAACAAAAAATAGAATGATAAGATAAATTTTTTTTCTTAAAACCTCATACTTACATATATCCTTAATTTTAAGTAATTTTATCATTCTAATACTTTACCTTTTCTTAATATTATATACTATGTTATTCTAGATAATTGCTCACTAACTGGATCTACATAAAGTCCATCAGGAATGCCAAAATTAGCTGGATCCTCAGGGAAAAAGTAAACCCATACTTCAGTATCATCAGGCCAACTGCCTACAATAAAATTAATAATAAAATATCCACTGCCATCTGTAGTATTTGTTAGAGTTGCTAAAATATTACCATTACCATCTCTTATTGTAACATTAATTTCCATTCCTGCAATTGCACTTCCATTATCCCAGGTTAAATAGCCATATACAGAACAAGTGTCCCCATACCACCAACCTTCTGGATAATTTAATGTCTCATAATTCCCATTAATATTAGTATCAGCTATAATATCAAGGTGTATAAGTGTACTATTGGAACTAACCATATAAGGATTTGAAAAAGATATAAATAAAATTCCATCTGAGTGTTCTATTCTTCCTGTGAAATTAATCAAAATATCATATGCTCCTTGAGGACAATTTTGGAAAATCATGCTGGTATACGAGTAATCTCCAGCATCATTGATAAATTGAATTTTGGGATCAAATAAATCGAGGTGAACGGAAACATCTGTTCCTATGCTATCAAGGAGTATTATTTCTACTTGTAATCCTCTGAGATTCTCTGTAAGATCAGATAAAGTTCCTGAAATGGTAAAGATATCATTATTTCTTAACACATAATAATCATTTGAACTACCACTAATACTAACTGTTTCATTTATAATGATATAAGTTGAGTTATAAGGATAAATGATGGAATTATATTCATATTCTACCTCAATATAATGTAATCCCGCATGGAGAGAGGCAGTATCAACAGTCAATTGAGCATTTCCATTTTCTGTGCCATCATAATTATGAAAATCTAAAATATCATTTGTATATATATCTCTAAGTCTCACTGTTGAACCTAGTGGAGCAGGTAATCCACTCTGATATATCCAAACTTCGAAATCTGCAATTTCCCCTCGCTTATAGGTTTCTGGAGGATTAAAAACATCATCATAAAATAGTAATCTATGATTTCCCTCAATCTTAAAAATAATTATAACCTTCTCTGGATCATAAACTTTTAACTGATAATCAGCATAAGCCGCAACGGAAAAGTTACTAACATAAGATAAATAGAAAACATATGGTTTCGGAGGGGGAGTATAAAAAGTTCCATTAAACCATACTTCTAAGGTATAATTATCAGTATCAACAAAACTAGCAACACTAAATTCTGCATAAATCTCTCCATTCACATCAGATTGATAATCCCCATTTTCTAAAATTAGCCCATTAAATATTTCAGTTTTAGTAGGAATCTCGAATAGATGAATTGAGATTTCACTATTTTTGATTGGTTGTAGATTTTGAGCATCTTGTAGAAATCCATGGATAAAAAAGGTTCTATCCGATGCACCAGTTTTACTAACATTTCGATTTTGAGGCCAAATATCTAGATTTATATTAATCGGGGCATCAAGAATGAAATAGGAATAATTCCTTACTTTTCCTAATTTCGCATATAATAAATTAGGGCCAGCAGTATTACTATCAACATAATAATCAAATAATGTAATTCCATTTGAATCTGTAGTATTACTACCAATAATTTTGTTAAGAGAATGATCGTAAAATACAACATTTTCACCAGGAACCGGATCTCCTGTTTCATTAAGAATACGAGCTTTTAGTTTAAGTGTTGAATACCTTGAAACACGAGGATTTTCATAATAATCTGCTTCAAAGTTGTTAATATAAAACAATACATTAAAAGTAGGTTCTTCGGTTATATTAAAATCTATTCTATTGCTTGAATTATCCATAATCCCAAGAGGAGCGAAGGGATATCCACCCCAAGATCCATTAAAATCAACCCGAATTTCGTAAAATCCCTTTGGAATCCAAGAATTTACATTTACATATTCATCAAAATCGCCATTATTATCAGTGTCGGTATATGTAATATCAAATGGCAAAGGCATTATATTCTGCGAGATTTTTTCTAATAAAACGAATTCGACGGTAGCATTTTTTACTCTTTGATTAGCTTTAGGATCATTAACAAATCCCTGAATACGTGTAGTATTACTAATTGAGCGATTAATCATTGTTGGATTTACACTTGCAAGAGTTACATCAATATCACCATAAACTACAAAATAAGTGAAATTAGTTGATAGCTGATATGAAGCACTAATAAAATGAGGACCAACAACTTGAGAATTATCAATATCAACTATAATTGACGCATTGCCATATTGATCTGTTAAAGCGCTACCAAGAGCTACTTCTGAAGTATGATCATAAAAATTAACTGTTTTATTCTCAACAGATCCACCTGTTGGAGAACTTAAAGTAGCAGTTAATTCAGCTACTTGAGGTCGATAACCAGCTGTAAAATTTGAGATTATATCTATATTGAAAAGGCTTATTGGAGGTTGAATAGGACCTCCTCCAAAATTATCAAAGATAATATCCATTTGGACCCATTGACCGTTCCCAGAGACATCAGTAGGAATAAAAACTTCGGCCCAATTGTATAAATGTTTATATTTTATCAAGACAGAATTTCTGCCTTCATGGGCATCATAAATTTCATCAACTTCTCCTAAAAAATCAGTTCTAAATCCATCCACAAAGCGACTTGGCACATTAAAGGCTCTTGTAAAAGCACAATAAGTGGAAGCCCATTCAGCCCATAATCCCTCTTCATGTTCCAAGAACCAATCTACAATATCTTCTCCATCTTCTTGAGGATCGTTCATTAAAGCATCATACCCAACCTCAAAGTTGGTTTGAAGATAATTTCTTATTTTGTTGGCTACCTCAAAAGCATTATCGTTATCATCTATTTTTGTGTCTAAAATATCATAATGAGATTTAAATAGAGGATGTGAGTTAAGATATTCATTAATGGAAGGTGGTAATTGTAAATATAAATCTTTTATGACATTTGGAGTATAGGATGAATGAATCGCACTATTATTAATATCATTATTAGAGGGTAAATCTAATCCAAATGTTTCATATGTCATATTAACTGAATCTTCAACTTCACTTGTAAAGTCAAGATCGACGGTTGTACAATTAAAATCATCTTTATATAAAAATGTGGATTCAGGGATTAATTCGAGGCCAGCAGAAAGATCTATAATAAAGGGATTTGGAAAAAGTGCAGGAATTACCATAGAATTTGTCGTTCCTGGAGTAGGGGATAAAGGCATCTTCATCCTAAATAAATCTAAATAAGAATATTTAGAATCATAATCACTCTTAGGATAAAAATCATAAAAACCTTTACTTGCTGTTGATTGCCACTCATCGCCACTAAATTCGTTAAAACATTCCATTCTCCATAAAACACCTATTAATTTATCACTATCAATATCAGTATAAAAAATATCAGTAGTATTGTAAAATCTGAAGACTTCTTGTTCAGCTGCAGCACCACCAGCTAACGCCCCAAGTAGGAGAAGGGCTTCTGAATAATCACTTAAATCAAAATTATCAATGTCCCCATCAAACATATCACTTAATGATTCAATGATTTGTTGTAATGCTTCTGGATCATTCTGGAAATATTCCAATAATTGTTCTAAAAAGTCAAGAGGAAGGGGAGGTATTACTAATATTGCATCTTCAGGTTCAGTTTCGGCTTTTTCTTTATTAGGGGGCTCTCTTTGAGTTCCGAATATCATACTAACAACTACTACTGAAAATGCAAATATGGAGATTAATATACCAGCAACTAGCACAAGCCCAATTATTCTCTTTTTATTAATTCCCCCAGCTAATAACTCCTCTCTTAATTCTGACATATTAAACCATAATGAACTTATCTGTTAACCAAAAAGAGCTTAGAATATTAATTAAAATTATTATATATATAATTTTCCACATACTATATTAAATTATTACTTTTTTAAATTCAACATTTTAAACTAAAATTGAGATTATAATGGTTAATAGATTGATGTGGAAGGTGAATTTGTGTATTAGATTAACCTTTACAATTAAATCTCAAAGAAAATTAAGATTTTCTTAAAAATGATAAAAAATAACATAGTTGATTTATTAAAATTCAAATCCACATTTAGTACATACGGATTTTTTCGCGTAAATAGGTTTAGGGATATAACTAATTATTTTAGTTTTATCTTCAACTTCTTTAACAGCAAAACCCGATGCTCCACAATTGGGACAAATCCTGCGTCCAGTTCCAGTCTGTACGGATGGACTAGGAGCTGGAGTTGGTGAGGGTGTATAAGAAGGTGTAGTTCCATAGCTGGTTGTTTGAGATGTGATCCCTTGAGCTAAACTGGAGGGCATAACTGCTTTTGGTTCTTTTAATTCTTCAATACGTTTCTCTTTATATGCGATTTCCTCTTGTAATTTAGTAATTTGACCTTGTAATGGTCCAATTTGCTGTTGTAACATCGAATTATGTTGCTGCAACTCTTGTACTTGTTGTTGCAATCCAGGAATATGCGCCTGTAATTGAGCATTTTCACTTGTAAGTTGATTTACTTGTTGCTGATATGCTTCAGCTGAAGCTTGAAGAGATTGCACTTGATTAGTTAATCGAGTCACTTGGTTATCTCTCTCTTTTAGTTGAGCATTATATTGAGATATTTGAACATTTAAATTGCTTACTTGATTTTGCAATTGATTTATATTAGAATCTTTATCTTGGAGTCTGGTTAATACTGAGTCATAATCTTCTTGTGAGGGTCCTATTGGAGCAGTTGGTGTAGGTTCCATTAAAGTTGGAGAAATAGTTTCTGTAATGGGTGGAGGTGGTGCTTCCATAGGTGGAGGGCTCACAGCTGGTTCTAATGGAGGTCGAGATGGAGGGGGCGTCATGGGGGGAGTATCTGAGGGAGGTGGCATTGAAGGAGGAGGAATTAACGGTGTGACTGAGGGAGGTGACATTTGAGGGGGTATCACTTGTTTCTTTTTCTTTTCTTCATCATCATTATTATCATATTCGTTCGACAAAATTGTCTCCTCATTTTTAAATTAATTTATAACATACTTATCTAACATAAATATGGTATGTAAGTTTATAAAATTATACCATAATTACAATATAAAATTGTTTTGAATGGGCGATGTTAAAAGCAATTCCAATAAGAACTTAATTTATCCTTTAATGCAGGAATTAGCTTCTTATTTAAATAATCTAATAGCGCTTGTTCTGATGATCTTGACTTTTCAAGAATTAAGTTTTCTTCTTCATTATTAAGAACTCTTAAACAGTTATAAACTGCTCTTGCTTGTTTATCAATTTGGTACCCTCCTTCAAGTGTAATTAATATCCGATCATTCGCGTATTCCTCAGCGACTTTTTTAATCCTTTTTAAATAATTTGCTGGACCCTGAATAGTCCACCCCATATTGGTGAGTTCATCTGTCCAATGAGTATCAAATCCTGCAGAAATGAGAATAAATTCGGGTTTAAATTCTGATAAGATCGGCGAAATAATTTCGTCAAAATAAATAATAATTGCATCATCAGCTGCGTGAGGGGGCATAGGGTAATTAATTATTTTACCTTCTCCTTTTCCTGAACCTATTTCTCCAATAAAACCACTTCCGGGGTAAAGTGTTCTACCATCCTGATGAGAATTAAACATAATTAATTGCCCTTCTTTAGATTTCGAACCATGATAAAAAATTTCTTGGCTTCCATTACCATGGTGACAATCCCAATCTATTATTGCTACTTTATTTACATTCTTTTCTCTAAAGAGGTATTCTGCGGTGATTGCTATATTATTGAATATACAGAAGCCAGCACATTTATAAGAATTAGAATGGTGTCCAGGAGGTCTTACTAATGCGAATCCATTTTTTATATTTCCACTCAGGATCTCATCTACGGCTTGTAAATTACCTCCGACAGAGTATAATGATGCTTCATATGTTTTGGAAGATACACTCGTGTCCATATCAAGGTTTTGTATGAGACCTGTTTTTTCTGCTAAATCACTTATTTCTCTAATTTCATTAATCAAGCTCTCTTCATGAACATATCTAATTTGATCTAACGTAGCTGGTCTAGGTTCAATTAATTTAAAGTCAGGATTTTCAAATATTTTATTGCTTTTCAAGAAATCCATAATTTCAATGAGTCTAAAATGACTTTCAACATGAGTTCCAATTCTGTGTTCCAGATAAATATCATCATATACTATACCTGTAGTCATAATAAATAATCATTATCTTATTTTTAAAGTTCTCAATTCTTTTATTTAATTTTAGAATTTAATTATTTTAATATTTACATATAAACTTAAAAAACTTTCTTCATAAAATAAATTATATATGAGCAACACCAAGAAATTTACATTAAAAATCATTTTAATTGGAGATCCAGCCGTTGGTAAGACAAGTTTAGTTAAGAAATTTGTTTCGGGTCAATTTACAAGAGATTATCGTTCAAGTATTGGGACAAACATATATATTAAAAATATTATCTTAGACGACAAAGTTAAAGTAACACTTCAAATATGGGATATTGCTGGACAAGAACGCTGGATTAAAATGAGATATGCGTATTATGCTGGAGCTAAAGGTATACTCTTAGTCGGGGATTTAACAAGGAGAAATACGTTTATTCAGATTGAAGAATTCTGGGTTCCAGATATAAAACAATATTGTCCTTCTGCTCCAATAACATTACTTGCTAATAAAAATGATTTAGTAAGTGAATTAAATGAGCAAAAAATCACTTCTTTAGCGAAAAGAATAAATTCAATATCAACTTTTTATACTTCAGCAAAAACAGGAGACAATGTAGAATTAGCGTTTAAAGCTATTTCTGAAGAAGCAATAAAATGTTTTCATGATAATTAAGATTATATTAGAGCACTTAAAATTAATGAAGTTTGAACTTATAGAAAAATAAATAATTTTTTAATCTGCTTTATTTGTAAATCTGATAAATCCATTCTTAGGTTCATAAAGTGTTCCCTCTTTTATCAGTTCTTCAAGAGCATTATCAATAAACTTTTTATCTAAGCTTTCTTCTAATTCTAAGATTTGAATTATATTGTTTTTCTCAATTGATTTCCAATTATTTTCTTCAAAAATCTCCTTTAATCTATTCATTAAAGTTTCAAGTCTATTAAGGTTGCTTCTAGACTGTCCAACAAAAATTCTATCCATATCAATTTTTCCAGTAGTTTCATCATAACCAGTATCTTTAAGATATCTTTTAAATAGTTTAATAATCTCTTCGACGTCCTCTTTTGTTACGGTATCTCTCAATGCCATTTTTGCATGAGATTCACTCAATCTAACAAGTGCATCCAGGTTTCTTGCTAAAATAGAAATAATTGCATCTTCACTATCATATTGACCACGCAATTCTAAATAAAATTCTTTTATTCTTTCTTTTGCCTCATCAGATAAAATAGGAAAACATATTCTTCTTGCATGTTTAATATATTTTTTAAGTATATCTTTTTGGATTGGAGAGATAAGATCTTCTTCTTCAAAAGTATCTTCTGGTCCAACCATGGAATTTTTTAAAATGAATTCAGCCATTTGTGCATCTTCAGAAGGGTTAGGTCTGTCTACAACAACGAAAATCAAATCAAAACGAGATAAGAGAGAAGGTGGTAAACGGATATTTTGTGTAGGTGTTTTATATCTATCATATCTGCCAGAATGAGGATTAGCAGCAGCAATAATTGCTGTTTGAGCTTTTAATGTAGCAACTATTCCAGCTTTAGCAATACTTACAGTGTTATGTAGAACAATTCCTTGGCTAATAAATGTGTGATTCGGTTCTACTGTTATATCATAGACCCATGGTGTATAATTCTTTCCTTTATTTTGGATGCACTTAATTTTCTTAATTCTATCCCAACAAATGTCTGATTCTAATAAGGAATTTAAATAGTTGATTTCTTCTTCAATTTCTTTAATTTTAGTTTTAAGAGAGGAAACGATCTCTAATCTAAATTTTTCCCTCTGTTTTTTATCATATCCTCCTCTTTCATAATAATCAATATTACTTCGATTAAGACCAGCAATTTGGGCTAAAATTTCCTGAGAATACCCCGTTTCATTTCTAATTTCTTTAATATCAATATTTTTATCAAGTATTTTTATAATTTTTAAGAATTTATGTTTGATTAGAGCTAGCTCTTTTTGAAAAACATTGCGAGTAATTCCATGATTTTCTTTTAAATGTCGATGGAAATATCCATCGTAAGTAATAGCTAATTTATGTTTAAGATTAATAATCATTTCAATTATTGAGGTTGGAAATATATCATGATGATGTGTTTTGGGTGTATCAGGCTTAATTAGATTTCTGATTTTTTTAATTCTATGATCATCATCTTGAACAATCTCTTCATAGAATCGAATTAATGACTGTGCACGAATGTAGACTTTATAGGAATCATTATACTTATCATAAGTAATTCGAGAGTGAATTCCTAATTTCAAGAGCAAATCTTGATAATCAACACATAAACCTTTAGAAGCAGTTCGATAGCATATCGCTGTAGATTCTACACTTCCATCACCTTTAAAAGCACTAATCAAGAATTCCTTGATTATCTTACGACTGCTTGATAATATTTTATTCGGTACGCGTTTAAATTTTGAGATTGTCATAACTTCTGGAAAATTCTCTATCATCCATTCATACAAATTAATTGATATGTATCTAAGTGTTTTTAATCCATCATCCCTTTCATTTATAGAAGGTTCAATACCGAATATATTTTTCATCAATTCATAAAAATCTTTAAGTAAAATGTCATCCATATTTGAGAATCCTATTTCTGCTCCAGAACCTTTATAACTATGGCCTTCACTAACTATATATCCAAGTATTCTTCCTAATTTGGGAGTTAAATGTCTTGGAAAGATTATTTCTTTAGCTAGTGGATGATTTGAACCATTTTTATAATGTAATTCAATGATATCACTTGAATTTGGTAAATATTTCGGTATTGGGATGAAATCATCTTTAACACAATCTTTTGCACTAATACAACTTAATTTACCTTCTCGAATTGTGAATATTGGATGTTCGGGTGTAACAACTATCGATCTTCCATTAGTAAATGTAATTTTATAAAAATAGTTTGGTGCTTTATGACGACTTATTCGATCTACATTAGTCCTAAATATTTTCTTAAAGTCGCTTGTGAAAAGGTTTAAACCATTAAATGGTAAAATTTCACAATCTTTACCAAATATTATTTTATCTTTATTTTGCTTCATTAAATTATTGATAAATTCTCCAATAACAATTCGTCTACCGTCTACACTTAAAATTTCAGTATTATAATGATAAGATTGTTGTTCCATTGCTTCGTGCAACGCCGATCGATCTGCTGTGTCCATTTTATCAAATTCATCAATTGCAGCAACACCTCCATTGGCTAACACAACAACACCCGCTTCGAGGTTCATTTGACCTGTATCTGCTTCTTTTATTACAGCAGCAGTTAATCCTACTCCAGTGGAACCCTTACCTGAAGTATATAATCCTCTAGGAGAAACTTCTATTGCACCTTTTAGAATTACTGATTTTCCTGTGCCGGGGTCTCCTACCATAAGGAAATGAATATCTCCCCTCTTATATCCACCACCTGGTTTTTTTCTTCTTGTTCCTCCAAATAAACTTAAAGCACAAGCCATTTTTAACTTGTCTCTGCCATAAATGCTTGGAGCAATTGAACGTGCTATTTTTTTTTGGATCATTGGTTCTTTTGATAATTTTTCTATTTTTTCTTTGTCTTCTTTAGAAAGTTCAATTACATCATCGCTTTTATCTTCGGGATCAATAAAATTAACACTAATAAACGTCTTGAATAATGTTGAATTGATGCTCTTCGTTGATTGAGCTAATACAGATTTAAAAATTCCCATTATATTAACTCTATCTCCTGGTTTGACAGAATCTACTAGATCATATGTTAATAATACTTGAACGGATCTTGGAATTCTCCCAGGAGGTAAATCTTCAGGGATTTCTTGGATCATAACACTTTGCCAATCAATAAACTCAGATTTTTTTGATATAAGTCGGAAATCTGATTGGGTTTTTGATTTACATCTTTTATTAGTGCAAAATTTAGGCCATCTTATTTTTGATGTTAACTGGATCACTTCAAATTGGGCTCCACATAAATTACATTCGAAGGTAGCGTTTACTAATTTTGGTCTAATCGCGGAACTTCTTACTAAAATTCCTTTAGACCAAATTAATTCGTCAATATGTTTTGCTCTTAACATTCTTAAATGAATTGACAGAGGAGATTTTTTATCTTTAGTTGCCACTCTTACAAAAAGGGTCTGATTACTTAACGATGCCCCTTGAAATTTTAAAATATTTTTAAATGCTTCTATAGCATCTTCTAATAAAGATTCAGGATCATTTTTCAACATATCAGCAATCTGAGGATCAAATGCAAGTAGATCCTCATAAAAAATAATTAATGAATTTCCTCCTTTTGAAAAGATATCATTTATTTGATCTTGATATTTATATACTCCTGGTTTCTCTTGAAATAATCGATAAAAATCTTCAAAGCGTTGAACTTTATTAATCGGTTGACTAGAGCTTGAAAGAGGTGTCGTCATTAAAAATCACATCAATTTTTTCAATATGCCTAAAATAATTTTGATAATTTTATAATCCTTAGTATTAATCACATAATTTTATTAAAGAGTAAATAAACAACTATATAAACCAAAGACTGATGGAGGATTTATTGATTTGTAGTTTTTCTAGTTGTTTGAATTAAATCTAATTTCAATTTTCTTTTAATTGTTGTAGAATAGCACACATAATTGGATCTTGGCTCATTTCACATCTTATTTTTAATAAAGATATTACTCTTTTCTTGATTTTTTCATCTTCATATTTAACAGTTCTTCCAAGAATTATTGCTATTGAACGTTGAGTTTCTAAGGAACCTTCATCACTAAGGTTTTGTAAAAGCTTTGATAATAATTGATTAAGCCCTATTTTTTGAATTATTTCTACAAAGCTATTGATTATACTTGACCTTACTTCTTTAGATGAGTCATCTAATAATAAAATCAGATTATCAAATATTTCATTAACTTGATTCCAATAAATTTTAATTAAATTTGCTGCTGCTTCTCTGACTTTAGAATCCTCACTTGATAAATTTTGTAGTAAAATTTCAAATGGAATTTGATTTTCATTGACTTCCTTAATATTTGATAAAATATTCATTGCTGTTCTACGAACCCAATTTTGCTCATCTTTAAGTAAAGGAACAAGTTTCTCAATAATTTGCTCCTTATTTTCAACATGATCAATCATTTTTCCTAAACTTGAAATAGCTGCTTCTCTTACAATCCATTCTTCATCGATTAAAGCATTATTTATCAAAGCCTCTGCAACTACTAATGGAAGTTTATAACCAATAAGTCCTAGAATTTTTGTGTTTGTTTCACGAATGAAAGAATCTGAGTCTGAAAGAAAGTTAATGATATTATGAACAGGAATAATTTCTGGAGACACTTTTGCCATATCCAATAACGATTTAGAGAGAACGATCCTTACTGATAATTCTTGTTCATTTAATGCTTGAATAAACTCGGAGATAAATGGTTTCATCAAAGAAGGATCATTTTTAGCTATTTCTGATATAAGCTTTGATGCTTCTTTCTTTATCTGATTATTTTTATCCTTATGTAATAATGCGATTATTGGTTTAATTCTGATAATCGTAGAAAATTCATCAGTTAAACCTTCTAATGATATAATTGCATTTAATCTTATGTCGTCATTTTCATTTTCTAAATAATATAATAATTTTTGAATGACTTTATTAGGATATCTTTTACCAATTTTAATCATTGTTCTTGAAATTATACCCTTTGTAATAAACTTGGAAACATCAGGGATTTTAATTAAATTTTGAATTATTAAATCAGGGTTTTTATGATATTTTTCAGTCAAAATTTTAGAAATTTCTTCTTGCAACTTTTCATTCTCGAATTTTATGTAAGTTAAGATTGTTGTTAATATTTTTTCAGGATTGAATTCCCATAGTTTACCAAGTAAAATTATAATACTATTCAATTGATCAAAATTATCTGGAACTATTTTATTTATTAGTGTATCCAGATCTAAAGAAGAGGGTTGTTCTGTATGATATTTTTCGAGTGCTAATATTGCAGAATTTCTAACATTTTCATTAGAATCAGTCAATCCTTCTAAAAAGGGTAAAATTGGAATTTTATATTTCTTGAAATTTCCAATTTTAGCAAATACACCAAATATAGATGATCTAATTAAACTAGAAGGATCTTTCATTAATGGAACGATCCGTGGAATTAATTTAGGGTCAAATTCTTTTGCTTCAAGGTTCTTTAAACTCTTAATAGCTATTGAGCTAATTTCCTTATTTGTATGATTAATTTTATCAATTATAATTTCAATAGGAAGTATAAAAGAAGAATTAGCAATTATTTTAAGAATTTCTACTTGAATTTTACTATTAGGGTCATTTATTAACTTTTTAATATTTAGATGTGCAATTAAATCTTTATTTTTTTCAAATAATCGAGATAACATTTTTAATCCCAATATTCGTGTTCTCCATTCGGTATCTTCAATAAGATTAAAAATCAAATCCTTTGGTATTTTTTCTAAAAGATTTATATCTATTTTTAATAAAGATCTTAAAATTGGGATACTTTTGTCATAATTTGGAGATTTTAATGCTTCAATTATCCAAGGTAATATAATATCTGGAACATCTTTTTCTAATTGAGTCAAAATTTTGTAACAAATTCTTCTTGAATTTGGATCAGAATCACAAATTCCATCAAATAGTAAGTATTTATATTTCCATTCATTTAGATTTATCTCTGATTTAAGAGGAATTCTTTCAAACATCAAAATTAGAGTTTCTTCTGCATGTTTTCTTATTTCAAGATCTTGGTTTTTGATAAAATTAAATAAAGGGATTGGATCAAAAGTTTGACCGCTTTTTGTAATATTTGAATAACGAATATTTCTTATAAATTCATTATTTTTGGCTAAAAAGTAATAAGATGTGAAAATAACTAGTACTATTTCTTCAATAACTGCTGCCCAGGCTAATATATAATAATTAGGAACTATTTGATTAGTTAAATTCCATAAATTAAAAGTATAAAATAACTTATTTGGATTAACTATTAAAAAATTAATTAAAACATTAATCCCTATTGCTGCCATAAGATAAGCAGCAAAATAAATATCTATTCCTCGATATTTTATTTT
>CAYSZJ010000116.1:0-14191 GCA_964435435.1 uncultured archaeon | reverse complement strand
AGAGCATATTCTTCAAAAAAAGCCATTGAAAAATTAGGTTATAAAATTACCCCATTAAGAGAGGGATTAAAAAAGACAATTGATTGGTATAAAAATTTTAATGAAAAAGAAAAAAAATAAGAGCTAGATATTTAAAAAATGGTGGAAGAAAAATTAACATCTCGAATTACGGATGTAAAGGTATATAAGACAGAAATAGCAAGGAAATACACTAAATTTTTATCAAAATATCCTGAAATTTTTTCTGATTTAATATATGGGTCAAACTTTGATTTTGCGATTTATGATTCGATTGAAGATTATGATGATCATTCTCCTAGAGACATTTTTAATGTATTTCGTAATGGACAAGGAATTGAAATTAAACCTGGGAAAGCATATGATCCAGATTTAGAACTAGCACTCTCGACAAATGCTATTGAAAAATTAATCCAAACAAAAACAAAAGTGGAATATGCACAACTTCTTGGATCATTTTACAATGATCCTAATGAGAAAAAAGGATGGATTGATTTTGAATTGCATAAAAGAACACAAAACTTAATCAATATGGGTTATGGAAAATTTGCCAAGACTGCTGGTATCCTCGAAGATGATGACGATATGAAACATTTGAAATAATTTTTCTGAACTAGAAATTGAAAAAACCATAAATAAGAAATATGTCAAAATCAAAAGATTTAGAGATTAAAAATAAATACACCGGTGAGGTTATAAGAACAATATCCGCAGACACACCGGAAACAGTTCGAGCAAAAATAGCAAAAGTACATAGAAATCAACATCTACTAAACGATATGGATTTTTTTGAACGAGCTCAACTTCTTTCTAAATTTGCAAGTAAATTGCGATTTAAAAAAAGGCAATTGAAGGAAATGGTCGTTGCTGAAGGTGGATTACCAATCAAATATTCTGAATGGGAATTAAATATTGTAATGAATGGTTTTAAGTTTTGTGATTGGTATTACCAATTCTTAGAAGAAAAACCTCTAACAAGTATAGAAGGGGAGCAACTCGTCAGAATAAGATATATTCCGCATGGTTTGGCAGCATGTATCTCTCCTCGTAATACCCCTCTAAGTCTTCCCCTCTATCAATTGGGTGCCAATTATTTAGTAGGAAATGCAGCTATAGTGAAACCCTCTACAGCATGTCCATTAACTATGCTAGAAGCTTATTCTATAATGGAAGAAATGGATTTACCTGCCCTTAAGGCCTTAGATTTGGTTATAGCTCCTGGAGAATGGGCAGTAGATGAATTTCTCGAATCTTCCTTAGTTAAAACCTTGATGACAATTACAGCGTCTCATACTGCAAAGGATATCTTAGTACGTTATGGTAAATTCCTAAAAAAAACCATTGATAAATCAATGGGAGTTCCTATGTATACTCAGCCATTTAAAAACTTTTTTTTCGAATGTGCTGGAAATGACGCAGGTATAGTTATGGATGATGTAAATTTAGAACAAGTTGCAAAATGGAATGTAGTGGCTAGTTATACTAATTCTGGACAACAATGTTTTTCGATGAAGCGAATTATAGTCCACCAAGACATATACGACGAATATATCGAATATTTAGTAAAAGAAATTGAAAAGTTAAAGTACGGAGATCCCACCGATCCAGATGTGGATATTGGTCCGTTGGGAAGCAGGAGAATCCTAATGATGATGGAGGTAATGGTAGCTGACGTAAAGAAGTTTGGTTCTAAAATTTTCACAGGTGCTGAAAAAATCGACACCGGTGAAGATTATGGGTTATTTTACAAGCCTACTTTAGCAGAAATAAAACCTGAATTATGTGAAGATCTGACCAAAGCTCCATTTCTATGGCGAGAAGAGGCTTTTGGACCAGTTCGTTCTATTACTAAAGCTAACGACATGAAGGACGCAATAAGGTTAGCAAATCTGAGTAACTATGGCATGAGAGCAGTGGTTTACACATCTAATTTGAATAACATTAAGATTTTTAAGAATGAATTGGAAGCTGCGAATATTTATATTAATGCAAGACCTATGCTTGTTGACATCACTGTTTCATTGGGCGGAATTAAAGATTCTGCTTATCCTGCAGGTTGTAAATATTACCCTCAGGAATTGGTTTACGGAAAATACATTTATGATGGTACGCCATTGAATTTAGAAAAAATAAAATAAACCTAACATGCGATGGATACGGAAGAATTATATGAGAAGCTAAAAACTTTTTTTCCAATTAATTTAGATTTAATGAGATATCTTAATGTAAACGCATGTTGGGAGTATTATATTACAGAAGATTCTACTGATGATGAAGATTTCAAGCTGCATTATTTTTTGTATAAAAAAAAAGAAAATAATTTAGAAATGACAAAAGATAATCCGGATATTAAACCAGATTTAATTCTATACTTCACGGAAAAAGCAATTTTAGATTTAATTAAAGGGAATCCGAGTGCAGATGAATATTATTCTCGCTACCGTGAAGTGATGAGTAATCCTAAACCTGGGTTTGAAGTGGATAATAAAGTGAATAAACCTCGATTGAAACTTTGGCAAATGGGTTATAGAAAGTGGCAATCTGATTTTAAATTTTAAATAAAATGACATAAATTCTACATAACATCTGATTCTTACTTTTTTTTTGATTTTTTAAACAAAAGTAATAAGAGAATTAAGATAATTTCCTGGTTTTTCATATCCTAATAAATTCAAGATTGTAGCAGCAATATTCCCTAAAGCAGGTTCTTTAATCTCATCATTAATTACATATTCATTGTTATAACATGTATCAACAATTGCGAACATAACAGGATTTAAAGTATGAGCTGTCTTGAACTCCACCATTTCATCAAGGTTTCCATGATCTGCTGTAACTATTGTAATACCATTAAGGGCTGTTACTGAATCTACAATTTCATTTACACATTCGTCAACAGTTTCGGCAGCGATTATAGCAGCACTTTTAACGCCTGTATGACCCACCATATCGCCATTTGCAAAATTAACCCTTAAAAACTTATACTTCCCAGAAATAATAGCTTTAATTAACTCATCTCTAACTTCATATGCCTTCATCTTAGGACGATCTTTTATCGTTTCAGAGGGATCTGATTTAATTTCTACACAATCTTCTCCTTTTATTTTAAGATCTCTATTCCCTTGCCAAAAGTAAGTCACATGCCCATATTTATGCGTTTCAGCGATTGCAAACTGGTTTAATCCTTCCGTGGATAAATAATCAGAGATTGTATTATTAATTCTTGGAGGATCTATGAAATAATTTTTTGGAATATTTAAATTTTCATCATATTGTAATAGACCATAATATTGGACATGAGGATAGAACTCTCTTTTAAATTCATTAAGATTATCATCTTCAAACGCTCTTGAAATTTGAATTGCACGATCTCCTCGAAAATTAAAATAAATAACGCCATCATCATCGTCCATTTTACCAATTGGAGTTTTTCTCTCGTCCACAACAACAAAAGAAGGAAGGTATTGATCTATAATCTCTGGTTCTAGACTTCTTGCTTGGTTTACAGCATCAAGAGCAGAAGAAAAGTATCCTTTATATGATGGAAATTTTTCGGGAATTCCCGCGACATGAGCATCCCAACCTCTTTTTACAACACCCCAATCAGAATTATACCTATCCATAGTAACACGCATCCTTCCTCCACCTGAGGCGATTCTATAATCATGTTGTCCATCTGCATTTATATTATTTAATTCTTTTTCTAATTTTTCAATATATAACAAAGCTGATTGAGGAGGAACGTCTCGACCATCGAATAATGTGTGAATTCTTACCTTTTTAACATTTGAATCTTTGGCACCCCTAATTAAACCAATTAGATGAGAAATATGGCTATGTACGTAACCATCTGACAATAAACCTATAAAATGGAGAGTGTTTTCGTTATTATTGATTCTACTTGCTAGATTTTGCCATTTTTGTGTACTAAATATTTCTTTAGATTGAATTGCCTCTTTAGCCAATAAAGCCCTTTGTTTAACTATATTACCTGCCCCTATGGCATTGTGTCCTACTTCACTATTTCCCATTTCTTCGTCCGAAGGTAAGCCAACAGAAGTTCCGTGAGCTTTTAACTCAATATATAATTTTAATTTAGGGCATTCCTTTTGTAAGTTATCTAAGAATGGAGTATCTGCCAAATAGAAAGCATTGCTTTCATCTCGCCTTCCAAGACCAATTCCATCCATTATTATTAAAACAAGAGGACCTTCTCTTCCAGAGAAATGTTTTAATTTTTTAAGGTTAATATCTTGCATTTACTTGCGCTTTTATTTATTATTCTTTTACCAAATATGATATAATATTCTTATCTTGATTAAATATTTGTTGGAAGAGATAATCATTATAATTTATATAAGATCTTATCAAATTTTATTATATTAAAACAAGAAAAAAAGAAATGGTAAGAATGAATAAAGAAGATATTTGTTTTATGCCTGCTTGGGAAATGGGAGAAAAAATCAAAACGCAAGAGTTATCTTCCCTTGAAATTACTGAAATGATAATCGAAAGAATTGAAAAGATTAATCCAATTATTAACGCTTATTGTACTACTACGTTCGATTTAGCGAGAGATATGGCTAAAAAAGCTGATGAGGTAGTAAGAAAAGGTGAGAAACTGGGTTTACTACATGGAATTCCAACTTCAATTAAAGATTTAATGTATACTAAAGGAATAAGAACTACTTGGGGTTCAAAGGTATATGAAAATTTTGTTCCTGAAGATGATGAAATTGCCGTAAAAAGGTTAAAAGATGCTGGATGTGTGATTCTTGGCAAAACTAATACACCAGAATTTGGTTATGCTGGAGTTACTCATAATCGTGTTTTTGGAGAAACTAAAAACCCTTGGAAATTAGACAGGACTTCTGGAGGTTCAAGTGGAGGTGCAGGTGCTGCTGTTGTTTGTGGAATGAGTCCTTTAGCAATAGGTTCTGATGGTGGGGGATCAATAAGACACCCTGCTTCTTTTTGTGGAGTATATGGTTTAAAACCTAATCTTGGAAGAGTGCCATTATATCCTTATTTAGGATTACATGGAACTGGTTATGTTTCTTATGGCCCACTAACTAATTATGTCAAGGATGCCGCTTTAATGCTGGATGCCATTAAAGGTCCTCATGATGGTGATAGATTTAGTTTACCGGAACAAAACCTTAATTATATAGATTATATTGATGAAAAACCTGATAATTTAAAAATTGGATATTCATTAGATTTAGGTTACGCCAAAGTAATTGATACTGAGGTAGAAAAAAGTTTAATTGATTCAGTTCATAAATTTGAGAATTTTGGATGGAGTGTAGAAAAACTAAAAATGAAGATGAGGAAACCTGAAATGTCATTCTACACTTTGTATACTTCTGATTTTTATTATGATCTCAAGCCTAAATTCAAAGAATGGCGTGATGAAATTGATCCTGAACTTGTAAGAATGGCAGAAGCCAGTATTGGATATTCTGCAAATGAAGTGATGAGAGCATTGGATCAACGGGAAAAAATTTATAGAATAATTAGTCAAATTTTTCAAACTTATGATATACTAATAACGCCTACAACTGCAATTCCTGCATTTGGTTTAGGAATGATGTTTCCTCCAAAAATCAATGAAAAGAATGTTTCACCTACAGGATGGCAAGCTTTCAGTTTTCCATTTAATTTAACAGGACATCCCGCAGCTTCTATTCCATGTGGAAGGTCAACCGAAGCTCTACCAATTGGCATGCAGATTGTAGGAAACAGATTTGAGGAATTAAAAGTCCTTCAAGTCTCAAAGGCGTTTGAAGAAATAGCTCCTTGGCAAGATAAAAGACCTAAATTTGATTAATTCAAACTTTTTTTTAATTTATTTAATTAAATAAATATAAGATATTTAGAATTAATTTAATATTATTCTTCGTAAAAAATTGCTAACATACCAGAACTTGTTCTAATAACATGCTCTATTTTTAGATTTGGATTTTCCTCTAACCAAGTATTTATCGCATTTTCTAATTTTTCCTATCTTACTTTATAAAATACTTTACATCTCATACGCAATAAGAGGAAATATATGCTTTTAATTTTAATTTAGTAAAACCTGAGATCATTAATACAATTTAAATTAAAATCATTTCATATTAGTTGTAGTTATATAAGAAGAATCTCCAATTGTTATACTCTTCTTTATTAAATCTTGTAAAACAGAATAATCTCCGATTATACTTTCGGAAGATATAATTTTGGTTAAATGAGCACCATCACCAATAACAGAATCAGATAAAATACATTTTTCCAAAATGGCATTATTTCCAATCGATACATATGGGCCAATAACAGAATCTGTAATTTTTATATTTTCACCTAAAATTACTGGAGGAACAATTTTTGAATCAGTAATCGCCCCTGATTGGAAAAGTTTTTCATAAGTAGGGTCATGAATTTTGGTTTCAGTTAGCAATAAGCGATTTCCAGCAACTAAACTTTCTGGTCTCCCAAAATCTAATATCTCCCTTTTCATTTCATTGATTTTAAGTTTAAATCCTTCTTCGATGAGTTGTTGGATAACTGGGGTCAAATGATGTTCTTGACCATTTTCTAAAGGAGTTTTCCTCTGTTCTTCTAATAATTCAAATAAACGTGAAGTTATACTCATACCTAATAGATATGCTCCAGAAACAGCATAATTTGATTTAGGGTTTTCAGGTTTTTCAACAATACTTTTAACAATTCCTTCATTATTCAATTCAATAACACCATAAAACTTCGGGTTACCAACTTGTTTTACATTTATTACTCCATCACATATATCTTGATGGAAATTCAATAAAATTTGCGAATAATCTTCTAGGGGGAGTCTATCACTTAGAAATATGAAACAATCATCGTTTTCAGCAAAATTTCTTGCTAATAAAATTGCATCGCCTAACCCTGAAAAATATGGAGTTTCAGCACTATAACCCATCGGTTTTTGTACTATAAACTTGATATTAAAATAATTAGAATAATTTTTTGTTAAATATTCAGTTATCTGTCTTTTTTTATATCCAACAATAAAACAAATATTTGTATCTTTAGGAAACGTACTTTTTAATTTTATTAAGATATGATCTATCAATCGTTTTCCTGCAATTTTTAAAAATGCCTTAGGTTTAGAATATGTAAAAGGCTGCATTCTTTTACCGACGCCAGCAATAGGACAAATAAGCCACATTTATGAAATTCTTTTTGATATTGTCTAGTTTTTACTGTTAAAAAATATAAAAATAGATAGAATAAAAAATATATTGATTTTTTCTTGAGAATCTAAGATATTTCTTATTTAAATTTATAATTTTAATAATTTATCTAAAATCTCATAATATTTTGCTTCTTGTAACTTCTCTCGGATTTTATTTTTTAATTTTCTTAAATAGTAATTATCTGAATTAGTTCGTTTTGTGCCATAAATTTTCTTATTTATTGCTATTCTTGTCTTTTCATCTAAAAATTTTGGAGAAATTTTTTTATAATTTTCTATTAATCTCTTCTTTTCATCTTTACCAATAGATTTAGTTTCTTGATCAACATCATATTTTATTCTTGAGTATAAATTGCGTATCCATGTCTCAATCCTATCTAAATCCCCTTTTAAATATGTTCTTTGATTTAACCAGTTTTTGAATTCAATTACTTGATTTAAAAGCTCATTATTTTCTGGCTTATCACTTGATTTTTGGCTTTCTTTTTGAACCATATTTCTAATTTTCTTTTTCTTTAATTCTTTAACCTCATCCTCAGAGAGACGCTTAAATGCTTTCTCTCTTTTAATTTTTTCCTCTTTCGATCCTTCTTCATTAAACCATTTATCGATCGACATACTGGTTCTCACTAATATTAAATATCTATGTTAATAATTTCTTTTTTATTAAGTATTTAACAGAAACGAAAGTATCGTACTTACATTTTAATTTAGATAAATTAAAATTGAGAATCAGTTTTTATAATTATTAACACGATGATGATTAAAGGAATTATTTTTGATTTTGGCTTTACATTGTTTTACTTTGAAAATCCTTCTGTAGAGAGATATTATGAATGTTTTAAAAAAGGATTATTAAAATCAATTGACATATTAAAAGAACAGCAAGTTTGGAATGAAAAATTATCAAACGAATCCTTTATTAAGAAATTTGCTAAAAAAAGAGAATATTTTTTTAGGAAAAGTATCAAAACTAAAATAGAATTTCCAACATCTTTAGTGTTCCAAAGTGTTCTAGAGTTACTTAAAGAAGAGAATGTTATCAATAACATAGAACACCTAAAAGAGAAAACATTTAAAGAATTAGCAGAAATATATCATTCTTGTGAAGAAGAAGAATGGATACCTTTTGAAAACACCAGAGAAACATTAGAAAAATTAGTAGAAAGGAATTTAAAAATAGCTTTAATCTCCAATCATCCCAATCATAAAACTATAGAGAATATGTTAAAAAGGCATGATTTATTAAAATTTTTTAATTTTGTATTAACATCTGCGAAATTTGGGAAAAGAAAACCAGATCCCAACATATTTCTATACACTCTCGATAAAATTGGATTGAAAAATTACGCAAATTCAGTTATCATGTGTGGAGATGAGTATGCTGATATTATTGGTGCTCAAAGAGCTAATTTACAAACGGTTTTATTTGAAAGAAAATATAAATTTCCTTTTGAAAAGGAAATAAATGTACCAGAATTAAAAAAAATCACAGATATTTCAGAAATATTAGCTTATATTAGCTGAATTTCATCCATTCAAAATCTTGAAAGAAATTATAAAGTGGCCCGGGGGGGATGTATCCCCTCTTTACTAAATGTTAAGAGGTTTGAACCCTCGATATCTGGCTCCGCAAGCCAGCGCCCTATCCACTCTAAATTAAAAGATAAATTCTTTAAATTTACTAGACTACCGGGCCTTATAACTTATACGTATGTAATTCTTAAAAATTAATAATTCTCTATAATAATTATCTATTCGTCCTTTATAGTTAAAATTATGTTCAATAATTATTGTGTTATCTTTGATATGGACGGTGTCCTTGCTGATACTGGTCCTATTCATTTTGAGAGCTGGGTAAAAATGGCAAAAGAAATAGGAGTAAAATTTACAAGAGATCTTTTTGAGCAAACCTTTGGTCAACAATCACCTACTATCACTAGAAAGTTAGTTGGTTCAGCAATAGACGAGACTCTTATATTACAATGGTCTAATCTTAAGGAATCCTATTATCGAGAAATGGTTAAAGATAAATTAGAGCCTTTACCTGGAGTAATAAATATTATAAAGGATCTAAAATCAGAAGGGTTTAAATTGGCTATAGGTTCAAGTGGTCCTTCTGAAAATGTTGAATTATTATTAACAACGTTAAAAATAAAAGAATTTTTTGATGTTATTATCACTGCAGCAGAAGTTAAAAAAGGAAAGCCTGAACCCGACGTTTTTTTAGTTGCTGCTAATTTTTTAGATATTAACCCAAAAAATTGTGTAGTGATTGAAGATGCTCCTGTAGGTATTCAAGCGGCAAATAATGCTGGAATGAAATCAATTGCTCTAACGACTACACATGATAAAAAAGAGCTTCTTGATGCTAATCTAATAGTGCGAGATTTATCTCTTGTAACTATAATTGATATTAAGAAATTATTGGATATAGAAATTGAGTAAAGACTTAATATTCGACCCATATGGGGCCTGCATATGACATCCTTCCGTTTTCGCCCACAACCCGAATTCATTTTTGTCATTAATTATTCTTCCAACAAATATATAATATTTAATAATATATGGAATTAAATTATTTAAATTATTAATACTGTCAAATTTCGGTTTAATAAAGTTTTTCACAACAAGCTATAATCCTAAAGTATGATTATTAATTATCTTATCTTATAATAACAAAATAAAACAAAATTATAATCAGTGACTATAGTGTGAAAACTACCAAAAAGGATATATTTTACAAAGATCAGCATGTTCGAATTACTACATTTGGAGATGGTAAATGTCATCTTATAAGGTCTTTTGGAAATATAGGAGTTGTTGAGACAAATGAGGGACTAGTTGTATTTGATATTACTGGTAAGAATCTCGGACCAAAATCATTTTATGGTTTTCGAGAAGCTACTGATAAACCTATAAAATATATCATATATTCACATGGACATTTTGATCATTGTTTTGGTTATGAGCCTTTTATAAAAGAAATTAAAGAAAAAGGTTGGGATATGCCCCAGATCATTGCCCATGAGAATTGTGTGAAAAGATTTGAAAAATATAAAATGTTGGATGGATATCACGCTTGGATTAACTCTATGCAATTCTCTTCTACTCCAGAAAAACAAAGAGGACTTGTAACTGCTAGAGAAACTCTCAATCCTACCATTATTATTCACGGGGATGATGGATATACATTTAATTTAGGTGGATCAACCTTTGAACTGTATCATGATATAGGTGAAACTGATGATAGTATATGGATGTATGTACCTGATAAAGATCTCTTATTTACAGGTGATCTTATAATTTCAGCGTATCCAAATGTAGGAAATCCTTATAAGGTTCAACGATATACAAAACATTGGGCTTTAGCAATGGAAAAAATGATGAAAAAGAATGCAAAATATTTAGTACCCGGTCATGGTCGACTTATTGAAGGAAAAGAAAGAGTTAAGGAAGCATTATCAATTACAGCAGAGGCAATGCATTTTGTTCATGATGAAGTTGTGAAGAGAATGAATCATGGAAAATGGTTTGAACAAATTTATCATGAAATGTTAGAGATCTATCCAGAAAAATTTAGGCAATATGAAATTTTACAATGGGTATATGGTAGTTATCCTTTTGCCATACATGCAGTTTATAGACTTTATCATGGATGGTATAACAGCGGGAATCCCACTGATCTTTTTCCTTCAAAATCTACTGACATAGCTAATGAATTACTGGAAATAAACACTGAGGAACAATATTTAAACCATGTTAAAAAATTATTTGATGAGAAAAAGCTTCAATTAGCATTGCATATTCTTGATATTATATTAAAAGCAAAGGATAAAGTCAGATCTAATGTTCTCTTGGAAGCGTACAACATAAAATACACGATCCTAAAACAACAAGCTGACCAAGAAACATCATTAATTGCACGAAATATTATAAATAATGGAGCAAATGAAATTAAAGAAAAACTAAAAGAAATAGAAAAATTGAATAAATAAGCATATTATTATGGATAAAGAAAAAATTAAGAAGATCATCTGGATCAATGGCTTAAAAAACGCAGTAGAATTTGGTGGGAAACCAAATAAAAAAGCGGTTATGGGAAAGTTAATGGCCGAAAGAAAAGATCTCCGATCTCAAGCTAAAATTATTATTCCAATTCTAGATGAGATTATAAAAGAGATAAGCAATTTGAGTATGGAAGAACAGACGAAAAAATTACTGCAATTAGATCCAGATGCTCTCGCAAAAAAAGAAACAAAAGGAGAGGAAAAAACGCTACCACCATTACCAAATATTGATAAATATGAGAAAGTAGTCATGCGGCTAGCTCCTTATCCAAGTGGTGCTCTACATATAGGGAATGCAAGGATGATTGTATTAAATGACGAGTATGTGAAAAAAAATAATGGAGAACTTATATTATTTTATGATGATACAATTGGAAGTCCCAAATCATTAAGAGACCGTCCGAAAGCTAAGTATGTTTTACCAGAAGCATATACTTTGCTAAAAGAAGGATTAGAATGGTTAGGTGTAAAATACTCTAAAACCCTTTATAAAAGTGATCGTTTGGAGATTTTTTATGATTATTGTGAGATGCTAATCAAAGATAACATGGCATATGTGTGTTTTTGCTCTGCTGGGGAATTCAGGGAAAGATATAAAAAACAAATGAAGAATTGTCCTCATAGAAACCATTCAATAGATAAAAATTTAATTGAATGGCAATCTATGCTAAATGGCAAATACCATGAAGGAGAAGCTGTAGTAAGATTAAAAACTGGCATGAAACAAAAAGATCCTGCTTTAAGAGATCAAATTATTATGAGAATCTCTGAAGCAGAGCATCCAAGAGTAGGAAAAAAATATAGTGTATGGCCCATGCTCGAATTTTCTTGGAGTATTGATGATCATCTTATTGGTATTACCCACATTTTAAGAGGAGCTGATTTAATAAAAGAAGATTTTATTGAAGAATTTGTTTGGGAACATTTTGGCTGGAAAAAAGCAGAATTTTTACATTATGGAAGAATTAAATTCCCTGGACTGAAACTTAGCAAGACTGAATCTCGAAACAATATACAGAATGGCATTTATCATGGTTGGGAGGATCCGAGAACATGGAGCTTACAATCTCTCAAAAAACGCGGAATAAGACCGGAAGCACTAATTAAATCCTTATTAGAACTCGGTATGTCCCTAACAGGAATCACATTCTCGGTTGATTGGTTATATTCAAAAAATCAAGATATTATTGATGAAATTTCTAATCGATACTTTTTTGTAGAAGATCCAATATTAATTGTCATCTCTAATGTTCCTGCTAAGGAATTTATTGCTGAACCTTTATTACATCCATCAAATCCACAAAAAGGAAAAAGAAAAATAAAGTGCATTTCTGTTAATGATGAATTAAAAATATTAATTTCTCTTTCAGACGCAAAGAAACTAGTAAAAAACCAAGTTATAAGATTAAAAGATTTAATCAATATTAGAATTAAATCTATTAATTTTAGGGAAAAGAAAATAAATGCAAGTTTCCACAGCAAGAAATTAAATCGAGAATTTTCTATTATTCAATGGGTGCCTAAGGATGAGAACATTAAGGTCTCAATAGTAAAACCTGATGGGACTATAGTATATGGTAGGGGTGAAATTAATCTTATGGATATAAAAATGAATCATACCATTCAATTCGAGCGAGTTGGATTTGTGAATCCTATTGAACTAAAAAATAATTGTCTTTATTGTTATTTTACTCATTGAGTAACTTCTTCTATTATATTTGTAATAAATTCATTGTGATAATATTTTTTAATGATTTAAGTATAGAATAACATCATTCAATCAAAATAATATTAAATATTAGAAAAAGATTTAAATTCACATAAATTGAATATGATCGCATAAAAAATTTCAAAATTCATTATAAAAAATTTATGCACATGAAATCTTCTAAAGAGAGATTCGCTGAATATAAAGAAAAGAAACTTATGTACTTATCATTGAGAGGTATTATGCAATGATACGATTTGTTCACTTCTTTAACTATGCCAAGGATATTTCAATCGAAGATGGTGAAGTATGGTACTTAAGTGAGCATGCTTCTCGAGCTAGGAAACTGCCAGGCGTACTTCGTTACCTGTCATGGCGTTCAATCGATCCTGGCATTCCATTTCCTCATCCTGCCTCACCAACACCCTTCGACCAATTTATACGTAGGAGCGAATTGGGTTTCAAGGATTTGAAGACATGGCAGCGTGCCATGGAGGTTGATCTGGAACTCTGGACATCTTCTGTGAAAGGAAAACCGGGGTTCCGAGAGTTTGAGTGTATGCTCCTAGCAGAAGAACCACAATTCGATCTCTTAGGGGATGCACCACCTCAACAATATAAATATATGACACTTCCACTCTGGTGGCCAAATGGTCGACCCGAGGTCGACGAGAACGTGGAGATATTTATAGATAGTTATTGTCTCCTATACAATCCTAAAATCCCAGTTGATGTTGGTGAAGATTGGTATCTCGGTCATCACACACGTGAAGGTAAGCAATTGCCCGGAATGAAACATTACAAGACTTGGAAGACAATTTACGTGCCTGAGGAACCAGAAAATTCTTTCCTAAAAATTAACAAGTGGTATCGTCTGACCGAACTGGGTATGAGTATTGAAGCATTTCATGCTACTATGGTAAATAAAGAAACACGAATAAGGTTCACTCCATCACCATTTGGAAATATAATAGGGGGGTGGTTGAATATCGGAATCAAGTTGGGCGATGTGCAAGATCTCATGAAGTAATTGTCTTTATGAGTTATATTTCTTCATTTCTATTTTTTTATAACTAATATTTAACTTATTATTTACAAAAAAAAAAGATAGACTTTATTTTATTTGCCAAGTTAATCTTTCTATTACAAATAGACAACATTTATTTTAATTAA
>CAYSZJ010000115.1:0-14526 GCA_964435435.1 uncultured archaeon | reverse complement strand
TATTTTACTTTACTATTTTTGCTTGTTTTTCTTCATGTAGCTCGTTTAATTTTTCTCTAATAGAAGTTAAATATTCTCCATGAAGTGGATATTTGGTATTAAACTTTTTTCAAAAATAGACTTCTAAATCTTTGTATAAATGAATAATCATGTCAAATTTTTAGTGATTCTAAGTCATTCTAATGATTAAAAGTATGTATTATAGTATAACATTTTTAATACATCATCATTTTATTATAAGAATTTTAAAAAAATAGAGAAAATCCTTATGAAAAATTACGATATTTTGGTTGTTGGGGCAGGTCCAGGAGGATCAGCTGCAGGAAAGGTTGCAGTAGAGAATGGGTATTCAACATGTATACTTGAGAAAGAGATATTAAAAGAAGAAGGTCGGTATAAGGCATGCGGGGGTGCCATAGCGTGGGAATTAGTAGAAGAAATTGATTATCCTCAAGAAAAAATTAGTCGTGTAATAGACTCTTTAGAACTTCACCATGTTGATGGAGAAGATTACTCAAAAAAAGGCAAAGGTGCTGTTATATGGCGAAGTACATTTGATAAATTCTTAACAGATTGGGCTGTAGATTGTGGTGCAATCCTAAAAGAAAACGAACCGTTAATTAATATAGAAAAAAAAGGTGATTCGTACCGTGTAATTACCAAAAAAGATACATATACTTCTAAGTATGTAATAGCGGCTGATGGTGTTACATCTCCTACGTTAAAATTACTAAACTGGTCTTATTTTGAGAAAACTAATTTAATTCTAACAATTACTAAAGAGATGAAAAGCACTAAATCTAATATAGATGAAGCTCTTGGCAACGATACGGTGCATCTATTTTTTGGAATTGAAAATTTAATACCTGTTGGTTATTCATGGTTATTCCCAAAGGCAGAAACCATTACTGTTGGGTGGGGTAATCAAATTAATTTAATAAAAAACTCAAGAGAAGAATTTGATAAATTCATTTCACTACCATTTGTAAAACAAGCATTGAAAAACACAACGATGGAAATTTTCAAACCTCATTTGATCCCTGTTGGATTAAGACCCACGCTTTATAAAGATAAAGTGTTTGCTGTTGGGGATGCTGGAGGAATTGTAGACCCGATAAGCGGTAAAGGAATCCCCTATGCAATGATGTCTGGGGAGATTGCGATAGAATCCATCAAAATAGGGGAAAAAAGAGATAGATTAGAAAAATTGGGAGATTATTACACCCGTAATTTAGATAAGAAATTCCTTAAAATATTAAAAGCTAAAAGAGAAGCAAGAGATAGAATTTTTAGAAGTGATGAGACATTGAAGAAATTTCTATCACTCTGGGAAAAGTATAGGTCATCGCAAATTGTGATGAGAAACCTTATCTAAACAATTTCAAATATTCAAGAAATTGATAAAACCTAAAAATAATTGAAATATATTATAAGACAAAAATTAATTACTTACTCTAAAACTACTCTGTGATCTATTATGGTATTAATTGCGATTACTGGAGCAACTGGTGTTCAAATTGCTATAAGATTATTAGAAATCTTTAAAGAAAAAAAAATTGAAAGAGAATTAATAATATCTAAAATTGCTCAAAAGGTAATTGAGCTTGAAACAAATCACAACATTCCTGAAATCCGTAAACTAGCTTCTAAAAATTATGACGTTGACGATTTAACAGCCCCACCAGCAAGTAGTTCATACAAAATAGAGAATATGATTATAGTGCCTTGTTCAATGAAAACGTTAGCAGCAATTGCAAATGGATATGCTGATAATTTGATCACCCGTGCAGCAGATGTAATAATAAAAGAACAACGAAAACTCGTATTGGTTGTGAGAGAAAGCCCTTTAAATGCAATTCATTTAGAAAATATGCTAAAATTAGCAAGATTGGGTGTTATCATTGCGCCACCTATCCCTTCTTACTATATTAAACCTAAAAATGTTAATGATTTAATTGAACATACTGTTGGAAGAATACTAGACCAAATTGGTATAGAAAGCGATATAAAAAGATGGGGAATTGATTATTAATCCGGTGTCCTCTGAATCAGTTTTCCAGTAATTATCGTTTTATCTTTATTGCTTTTTAATTTGAATTCTTTCTCAGCCAATCATGGTTTTCCAGGCATCATATCCTTCTTTTTCAACAGCTTTGGCAATTTTTTCTTGTATTTCTTCACTTTCAGCCAAGGCAATAACCAAGCCACCTCGACCAGTTCCAGTCATTTTAGCTCCAATCGCTCCATTTTTTAATGCTATTTCAACTAGTTTTTCATTAACTTCTCCTGAAACCGTGATTTCTTGGAGCAATTTATGGTTTTGATTCATTAAATTACCAATAGTGGTAATATCTCCTTCAAGCAATGCGTTTTTCGCTTCTTCTGCTAATCTTTTATATTCCCTAAAAGCTTTTTCAAATTTTTCAGGATTTTCTCCCTTTAAACGTCGAACATCAGCAACTACTTCTGCTGTTGAAGCTGTTATTCCTGAATTTGCCATTACTAATGGTATTTTTATTGGTGATTGTAGAAGATCTATAGTATTTTTTCCCCCACTCAAGTTTTTAACAAACCAAATTAAACCACCATAAGTGGAGGCTGTATTATCGATACCTGAAGGTGTCCCATGGTACGCTTTCTCTCCTTCATATGCTGCATCATTTATCTTTTCATCATCTAAATTAAGATTAAAGCTATCATTAAGGGCACGAGCTAAAGACGTACATTGAGCAGCAGAAGCTCCAACCCCACTAACAGCAATTAAATCACCGGCAAAAGTTATTTCAAGTCCCTGATTTTTTGTATCTATTTTTAAATGATTAATTACATTTGTAACTGACTGTATTGCCTCACTATATTTCTTTTTTTTATAACCAGGTGTAGCAAGTCTCTGATCATCAATTGTCCATCCATTTCCCTTAACAACTTTAATATCCGCAGTTGTAAAAGATCCTAAAGCTGATGCAATTGCAGGAAGACCATAAACCACAAAATGATTGCGTCTACTCCCGAATTGGGTAGTAAATTTCGCCAAAAAGAATGGTCTTTCCATACCCTTTTCCAGTTCCCAAATGTTTCACCTTCTCCATTAAATAATATAGTAAGTTTCATAAAACTAATTCGATTAAAAGTCAGAATTCTTAGAAAAACATATTACTTTTTATCATTAATTAAATAATTTTAACTAAATTTAAAAAATTGGGTTTGATAAATTAAGATATAAAATTTATTAATAATCCTATTTATATTCAAAGTTTACAAAATTGGCCTACCGTGACACTAGAGTAGGTCTTTTCAACTCTTGGAAGGTTCAATAGTTAAATAAAATATTAGAGTAATCATGATAAGCAGTATTAAAATAAATGCTTATTTGTCGCATAAGAATCGTCAGCAGGTTTTACGAGAATAGTTTTTTCAATACCTTCAATATTTTCTAACATATTTTGAACATATTCGATAATTTCTGGTCTGCATAGACAGTGCACATTTGGTCCAGCATCAATGGTAAAGAAACAATCTAATTTTTCAGATTTTCGTTCTTGTAACACTTTCTTTATTACTCTTAAAGTAAGTGGATTCCAATAAAATAAAGCTGGTTTAGATGTCATCATTACTGTATGCATGTATAAGCAATTTTCTTCAGCAATAGTTCCAACTTTCTTAAAATCATCATCTAGAATTGCCTTTTTGATTTCTTTAGCTTGTTCATGCGATTTTTTAACCCGTACTGTATTAAATATACTTGTCTTTGCCAATTCATGACCCACATCAGATGTAACATCCTTTTTTCCTTCTTCTATTATAGCAATAATTGCATTTATATCAAAATCATTTGGACCGCATATCTGTTCTGCATAAGAGGTTTCATGGGAGATGCCCCGATGCCAATATACAAATCCACCATGAATTGAACGTGCTGCAGAACCAGAACCTAATCTTGCATATGTAGACAATTCCTCTTGGGTTAGACTCAAATTCAATGCTTTTGCTGCCCCAATAGTAAGTGCTGCAAAACCAGCTGCCGAAGAGGCTAAACCTGCTTGAGTAGGAAAATCATTAAAACTCACCATTTTGAATTTGTAATCAATCTTTTTAATTTTTCTTAATGGATTAATGATTTTTAGAATCCTTTCCATATCTCTTCCTTTTAAAAGATTATTATTTAATTTTGCCTTATTTTCCTTAAAACCTTCTGAAAATTCTATTGTTGTATGAGTTTGTAAGTGAGTATTTTCTGAAAACCCATATTTAGTCATGCTTACACTATCATTTGAGGGTATATTTAGTTCTGGGGACGCCTTATTCCATTGACCCCAATATTTTATCAGGGCAATATTTGAATGAGCAATTGCAGAAGATTTCATAAATATTAAAATATACCTTCGTAAAAAATTATTTACATTATAATATTAGGAAATATGTCATCTATTATTTTATTACCACCTAATTATGAATGCCACCATTGCTGTTATAATAAAAAGAAATTCTGCTGAATTTCCAGAATTTCCTTAAAGCCCAATTTAATAGAAAAAAATTTTAATTTTTATTTATAGGGTAATTTCTTTAAAATTATTAGAAAAAATATACCAAGCTATTCAATAATTTCGATTGTTCCTTCCGAACCATTAACAACCAATTTTTGTCCAGTTTTTATGTTACTAATATCAATTTTATCAACGCAAGGAATTTCACTAATTATACAGCCTACTGCTATGATAGTATCTATTTGTTCATTTACGATTGCAGCAGGGGCATTTTTATTTTTCATCATTCGATACATTGTATAAGATCCGACAGTGGAACCTTTTCCAGTTGGAAATACTAACACCTTTCCTGAAACAGATTGACCTTCAAGTTCATGACCAACTTCGACTACCTTACCTGTATCAGGATCAACTCCTCCATAGAATGAGATTCCATCCTTTGTTACCAGTGCTTCTGCCTTAACAGTTCCCTTATAGATTTTTCTTCCTTCTAACTTCATTTTATTGCCTCCTCAACACATTCTTCAACTGATCCAATTTTTACTTTAAATTTATTTTTTGCACGTCCATAATAACATGCTTTAGCTGAATCTACCATTATTCCTTTAAAACGTCCTTTAATCGGGGCTACCACGCAACAAGTATCTGCTGCGAATTTTGCTCCTGCTTCTTCAATCAATTTGGAATACCCTGCCTCATCAGCCATTTTCTTAGTTGGTCGAGCAGTCGTTATCCAAAATTCTTTCTTAACTTTCTTTCCCTCTAATAACGTTGCGATTGTTGCGATTTCATGTATTGAAGCATGAGGACACCCAATACTAACAAAATCTATTTCACTATCTTCGTCAATAAGTTCAGATCGAGTTACATCTAAGTCATCTTGATTGATTTCAAAAAAAGTATCGCTTGGTTTGGGATATCTTTCAGACTCGGGAGTAATACCCTCCATATGAAATAAAGCTGTTCCACCATATGTAGCAACAGAAGCACAGAAGGATTTAAGTTCTTCAACCGTAGCTAAAGGTATTCCAGTTATATATGGTATTTTCTTACCTAATTTCCCCAGTTTATCACCAATTATTTTTCCAAGAACTCCAAATTCATCGGTACCGTTAACTGGAGCATTTACTTTGAATAGAACCTGCCCATGGCGATTCTCATCTAAATGATACCCATACCTAGGTGTTTTTCCAGTTAAAGCCGATGCCAATGCGCTAGGTCCACCTTCACGATTAGTTCTAGCACCAATAACGGAATTTGCATAACATACAGCACTACTTTCTGCCCATGCGAGATGTTGTCCGTAATGAGGACTATTTCCAATCAAATAAGGCGTGCAAGAACAAGTCGTAATTATTCCCATTTTAGCAAATACTTCTATGGCGCGATTTTGGTTCCGAGCAAAATCTTCATCAATACCCAATCTCTGCCAATTTTCACGATCCATTCCAGCAGGATTTAAAGTAGTTAAAACCTTAATTTTACCATCTTCTGCCATTTCAGTTAAAAATTCTAATCCTGCTTCTCCAAGGTTAGCATAAGAAACACCTGCTACCTGAACACTAACTACATCAACCATGTCTTCTGCATCAAATATTTCTCCAAGTGTTGTTAAAATTTCCATTGATTTCTTGACAGCTTTTCCATGCTTGCCATTTAACATGTCTTGTTCTTCTGATGTTAATTTCATTTTATTCTACCCTTAATTTTAGAAATATTTATTAACGTCTACTTTTGGAAATTCTGCTAAATCAAAACTTTTTCCTTTAATAACAAGTGGTTTAGTTAAATCAAAACCAATCTTTGTAGTCATTTTTGTTCCTGGTTCTGCGCTTGGATCCAAGCTACTTCCTGGTTCTTTATCTCTAATAATCATCCTGGAATCTCCTTGAAACCGAGTCGCCATTGCCCACTCTACAGATAAAGGATCGTATATATTGATATCTTTGTCTACAATAAAAACATGTTTACAACTTGTATGCCCTATAAAAGCTCCTTCAATTGCTTTTTTCCCATCTTCTTCTGCTTTTTTATCAATTTGAACTATTGCATGCAACCAAGAACATCCACCTGGATTAATGTTTACATCTAAACACTTTACTCCTGTCTCATTTACCTTATTGAAAATAGTAGGTTCTCGAGGCATTCCCATTAAAATTTTGTGTTCAAGTGCACCTGGTAATAAAGCTTGCCAAATCGCATCTCTTCTATGAGTAATTTTTGTAACTTCAAAAATTGGTTCTTCTCTAATCGTATCATAAGTTTCAGTTAGATCAACAAATGGTCCTTCAGAGTGTCTTTCTTCTAAATAAACACGTCCTTCTAGAACAAATTCTGCTTCTGCGGGAATTAATAAATCAACTGATTTCGTTTTTACAACTTTGATTGGTTCTAGTGCATTAGCAATATGTAATTCGTCAACACCAATATCTACAGATGTTGCTCCAGCAATTAGGATGTTAGGTGTATTTCCTACACAAAAGGCCACTTCTAATTCTCCATTTTTTTCTAAAAATTGAGAAAAATGTCGTCCTTTAACAATTCGAGTCGAAAATTTATCTTTTGAAAACTGCATTGCTCGGTGAAAATCTAAGTTTTGTCCATAATCCGGATCTCTGGTAACTACAACAGCAGAACTGATATAATTCCCACCATCTTTTTCACAATGAAACAAAATAGGTATTTTATCTAAATCTATGCTGGATTCAACTACTTCTTGACAAGGAGCGTTAGACACAATTTCTGGCTCTGAACGATTATTTATTGCTTTTGAAAGCATTGGAATGAGATCTGCGGGAGTAACACCAAAATATGATGCAATTGCGTTCTTGGTACAAAATACATTTCCAACTACGCGAAACTCAGATTCTTTAATATTATTAAATATTACTGGGGTTGGCTCTACCTCCTTTAAAATTCCGCTGATCTCCAATTTTTTAGATACTTCAATTTCTACCTTTCGAAGTAAGCCTTCTTCATCAATTTGACTTATATAATCTCTAAATCCCATAAATTTCATTCATCTCAAAAATATATGTCGAATAATACAATTATCTGCAATATTAATATTTTGAGTAATAGAAACAAATTTTATAAAACTAAAGGTTTTTCTCATTTACTATTCTTTGCAAAATCTCTTTTGCATAATCAACTCTAATTTTTTTATCTTCTACTAATTTTCTAGCTACTTCTTCTATCAATTCTTCAGGTACCCCTGCGAGTTTTGCGATATTTCTCGAATGTAGAGTCATATGTCCTTTTTGAATTCCTTCTGAAGCTAATGCCCTTAGGGCAGCAACATTCTGAGCTAAACCGAGAGCGGCAGCTATTTGAGATAGTTCATTAGCACTTTTAACATTTAAAATCTTCAAAGCTAGCCGTGCCATTGGATGTATTTTTGTCATACCTCCAATGATACCAAGAGCAAGAGGAAGTTCTATTTCCCCCACTAAATTTCCATCAGAATCAACTTGAAGTTTTGTCAATGGAGAATACTGTCCCTTCAATGCAGCATATGCATGAGCCCCAGCTTCAATAGCACGCGTATCATTTCCTGTAGCTATTGTTAATGCAACAATTCCGTTCATAATACCTTTATTGTGAGTGGTTGCTCTATAAGGATCGGCAAGTGCAAATTCATAGGCATTTAATATCCCTTCAACAACTTGATCTCCACCTAATAAATCTTTATCAAAAGTCGCTTTACTTTTTGCTATTCGATGGGAAGCTAAATTCGATACAATACGAAGATAAATCTTTCCTTCACTGAGTTCTTCAATAAAAGGACTCACTGCTTCTGCCATTGTATTAACCACATTAGCACCCATAGCATCTAAGACATCAACCAATAAATGCAAAATTAGCATCTTACCTTTCCGAGTATCAAGTTCTCTTATTTCGAAATCAAAAGCGCCACCGCCTAATTCATGCAAAAAGGGATCTTGTTCATTAGCGATTTTCAAAATTCGATCTTTATTCTCTAAGATACTTCTTTTTGCAATTTCAATATCATCTAATTGAGTGATCTGTATCTGGGAAATCATTACTGATTTTACATTTTCTGAATGAAAACCACCGTGTTTTCTAGCAAATTTGGCAGCATTTGATGCAGCTGCTACAACTGAAGGTTCCTCAATAACCATAGGGATAATATAATCTTTATTGTTAATTTTAAAGTTAAATGCTAGACCAAACGGTAATTGGTAGCTCCCAACAACATTTTCAATCAAAGTATCAATCTGACTTGTCGTGAAATATCCTAAATTTTGTAAAACTTTAATCTCTTCTTGATTCAGATTAACTATTTTTGATATCTTTTGCTGACGTTCTTCAAATGATAACTTATAAAAACCTGAAATATCAGAACGGAATTCCTTCATAATATAATTCACAATTCTAAAAATTAATAAAGTTTTTCATATCTACTTTTAGTTACTTAACTTTCGGTGATGTTAAGGTTAAAATTATAGATGATCCCCGATTTTACTCTCTATTATTTCTTATCTTAGAACAAAGATGCATTATTAATAATATGTTATTTTTTGATGATAGATTTTAAAATTGAAATATTCATTATCATTTGAGGGGGAGCGGAAGATCTTGGACTTGATTATCTCCTTTTGTTAAATATTTCTCAGGGATCGGGATATATATTGGGCTCCAATTTAGTAATCCTTTTGCATTGACGTTCTGCTCGTTTTTGTTTTCTACTCTCCGTATCTCGTATTCTAATGAGTTACCCTTTCTTGCTGTATTAGCTACTCTTACTAGACCTTCTTTTAAGTAACTTAGATCATTAGAATCTGGATGAACAACTGGATCACTCTCTAATTTCGCAAAAAGAGGGAAAAATCTTTTATGAAATCCTGAGTGTCCTTTAGGACAATGATCTAAACCTTTTATGTTTGGAATAATACATCCTTCATCACATAAATATAGTGTAAAACCTCTTTCCTGATTATTTTCATGTTCAGTAATATGTCCTAATAAAATTTGTGGTGTAATACTACCATTCTTAATCGACTCGTATTCATTAATGCTTTTCTTCTGTTTTAAATCTATGAAATCATTAATATTTGGTCCATGTTTAACAACTTCATCAAATCCATCTTCAACTTTTAATAGACCAGAAATACATGTAGCTCCTGATCCATAAGATCCAAAATAAATTATATCATCTACACGAGCATGGTTTTCGAGCAAGTAGATTATTTGACTCCAAAGTGACGCATTATACATATTTCCAAAATGCATTGGAACTCTTAATTGAGGAAGAACCCTTTCTTTTACGTTTGTATTCACCCATTCTGAAAACCTTTCTAAAGTTGTTGACGAAAATCCCTTTTCTTTTAGTTTTAAATAGAGATATTCTGGTAATACTGTTACATCATGTAAAAAGTTATCTATTTTCTTGAGAATTGAAGATCGTAGTTTATTTCTCTCAAATTTTACTAAATTGTTTATATGCTTTATCCAACGCTTTAAGATTATTTGCTGCATACATTTTAGTGGTAATTTAGAATAAGGCGCATGAAAAGTATAAAAATCTGCATGAAAGTCTCCCACATTTCTAATTAAGTCATCATAAGCAGCAAGCTGAAATTTGAGATAAGCCTCTTGAGAATATCGACCAAATGCTCTTGCATTTTTATCATTAGCAGGTCTAAAAAAATCATTGACGTTTCCCGAAACCTTTCCAAATTTTTTACTAAATTTAGCTATTCGAGGATTTTTTGATATTACTATAGCAATAGCTCCTGAACCTTGCGTTGGCTCACCAGGAGAACCTAAATGATATGAAGAAATGTCAGCACTTATTATAAGTGCTTTATTTATAATTTCATTTTCAATCATCGCAATTGCATTAAGAATTGCGAGCGTTCCGCCAGCGCAAGCGTTGTAAACATCCATTGTGAAAGCGTTGGATGAAATCTCCAACATTTCAGCGAAGATATTTGAAATGCTCTTAGCTGCGTACACCTCGGTCTCGGTTCCGACAAATAATGCATCTATACTCTTAGGAGGTATATTTCCTCTTAGTAAAGCATTATATCCTGCTTTCAATCCAAGAGATATTATATCCTCATCGATTTCAGCGATTCTTATCTCTTTAGATAATAGCCCTTTTGCATACTTTGCTGGATCTACTTTCCTTTCTAATGCAAGTTCATTTAAATCAACATAAGACCTTGGAGCGTAAAAGCTGATACTATCGATACCTATCCCCGAAAATAAATAATCGTCTGAAATCATAAGCAATCAGATTAGAAAATATCGTTTAACGTTTGTATATTATATTTTTGATTCAATAAATATTTTGTTGATCAAATAAATGTTATTTTTAGTAAAAGAAGTTACTATTTAAAAGTTCTCAGCAATCTAAGATTATCAACGATTCAAATTCTTAAAAGTGGTGAAAATCTTGTAATCAGAAATTGTATGTAGTAATTTGACAAAAATTAAAATTCGAAGTATAAACGGTAAAAATGTATTAAATCATTGAGATTGATTAGATCGTATTTAATTCCTGTTAAAAAATTGATTTTAATAATTTCGATACATTTAATACTTTTAATATTAATATTAATATTAAAACAGTTTTATTTTTTTTTCTGATGGTATCCTCTTTAGAAGAATTAAAAGTAACAGCTAAGGATAAGCTACCTAAACATGTTGGGATAATTGTTGATGGGAATCGAAGATGGGCGAATAAAAGAAATCTTGATGTTAATTTCGGTCATTTAGTCGGATACGAAAACCTTAAAAAAAGATTATTCGACTTTTTTGAAGCGGGAATCCATTATTTAAGTCTATATATATTATCACTTGAAAATGTTAAGAAACGAACACCTAAAGAACTTGAATATATATATAAAATAATGATAAAAGCTGTTGATACTGTAGTAAATGAATCAATTGTAAAAGAAGAGAAAGTGAGATTTAGTATCATAGGTAGATTATTAATGTTACCCGCAGATACCAAAAAAAAAATTGAAGAATTAATTGAATTTACTAAAAATCACGACCAAAATTTTATCAATCTTTGTATAATGTATGACGGTCATGAAGAAATCGTCGATGCTGTGAGGGGGATAATCAATGATGGTGTTAAACCTGATGATGTCAGTACTGAGCTAATTAAAAAATACCTATATACAAGGAACTTTCCACCATTAGATTATATAATTAGAACAGGCATGGAAGATGGTGCAAGAATATCAGGATTTTTATTATGGGATTCTTCCTATGCAGAGTTTAAATTTAGAGAGGATCTATGGCCTGATTATAATAAAGAGATGGTCATTGAGGACTTAATCGATTACACTCAAAGAAATAGACGTATGGGAAAATAAGGTTCTAAAAGCTATTTTTTCTAAAAATGAGTATTATGTGTATAATTCTTAAACCTAAAAAGTTATGAGGTGTTTCATTCATTATTAAAAAAGAGATTTTTTATTAGATTATATTATGTCAAATCAAACCAAAATCATCTCTTTAAATATTACCCAATTTCCACAGAATCTATTGATTCCAGATGGTGATAATGATGTTTCAATTCAAGTTATAAATAATTCAAACAAGAATGAAAAGTTTCAATTTGCTTTTGAAGGAGAAAATTTAAATATTCATATAAAATCAGAAGAATTAAAAAATGCAATTGAATTTAGTCCTGGTGAAACCAAAAAAATAGAATTAAAATTAAACCCAACAGCAGATGGTTTTGGGAAATTAATTATTAACGCATATTGGCTTAAAATTATAGAATATACAGTTAAAGTTCAAAAAGTAAGAGAATCTGTTCCTAAAAGTAAAATTAATAAGATTTTAGATAAAAAAACAATCAAAATCCCAGAGACTATAGATTTAATAAATCCAGAGGATTATTTCATTTCTATGTCTTTTAAAGAGATACAACAAGCAGAAAAGCAATTAGAATCTATGAAAGAAAGCTATAAATCATCCAACCTCGAGCTAACTTCAAATATAACAATGGAGGATATTGACTCAAGTATAAAAAAATTAGCTAAAGGTTATCTCTCTTTAAAAAATCCTCAAAAAGCATTGGAATTGGCTTTGCAACTATCAGATCCAAAAGAACAAATAAATTTCTATTACAATTTAGTGCGTGCTTATGCCTTTAGCAATTTAAATGAAATACTCCAACTCATTAGAAACTTAAATGATACCAAAATACAACAAAAATTATACCAATTTTTAGCATTAGATCAAATATCTTTAAGCCCAGAACAAGCTATAAGAGTAGCATTTTCAATAGAAGATAATTCCACGCAAGAAAATATTCTGATTACTATTATTGGAAAAACAACTGAAATAAATTCCGTTCTAGCAGTAAAATTAACAGAATATTTAAAAAGTACTCTCTTGAGAGTTAGATTATTATTCAATATAGCTAGAAAATTGAACGAAATAAATAATAAGTCTGAGTTAATTAATATTTTAAAAAAAGTTATAGAAATACTCTTAACATCACTAGAAACCAACCAAGGGGGTAAAAAGACCCAAAAGCTTGCTATGGGATTTCTTGAAGATGCTCTTCATATTCTGGCAGAAATGGAAAATCCTAAAGAAGCAGATCTTGCAATTGGAAGAATAAGTAATCAAGAATTCAAAGAAAAAATAACTAAAGATTTATTTGACATTATTTATGTACTTGTAGATGAAATCAGAACAAAAATTGAATCTGAAGTAGTCTTTTCTCAATATTATTTACTTAATACCTACGTTTCAAATATCAATAACAATCTCAAGAATTTCAGTCTTATCGGAGGCAATGTAAGTAATAATCTACTCGCAGGTGATTTCAATTTTAATGTAGCATTTTTTTCTTTATTTAGTTTTAATTTTAGCATTTTTCCACTAATCGATCGTGTGTATAGTGATTTAAAATTTAATTCTAATAAATTCATTGCGTATTATATTTACCCTTCAAAAGAAAATTACAATGAGAATGAATCTGCGGTATTGAAGAACACTCTAATTCAATTCTTTAGAAATTTTACTAATATACCAAGTTCATTATATATCTTTAATTTAGATTTTATCCCGTATTTAGGGAAACCAACAATAATTATCTCATCTGAGCCAGATTTAATACAAATTTTAAATTCTAAAATTAAAAGGATGGGTGACAAAGTTAATCTCATAATTGATGATTCAATGTTTAAAGGTGGCAAAATTTATGATACTTTAACACAAATTTTCTCATCTCATCAATGTAAGATTATTAATTTGCTCTTATCCTACGAATTTATTAATGATTATAATATATTCAAGACGTTTATCGAATCATTACTCTAAAGAGTTGGTATTACCCAAAAATATATAATAAAAATTTGTTATGTAAATTATAAAATTGTGAAACATATAAGGTAAAGGTCCATGGCAAAAGATAAAAAAAAGAAGGAGAAAAAGAAGAAGAAAAAAGGAGAACAAGGAGTGGATACTTTTTCTCAATTAATCACCAAAAAGGGTAAAGCTGCTGTTTCTGAAGGATATACGCTAGGAGAGAGTATTGACAGATCTGCTGATAGAATGTTCCTAGGAACAGATTATAAAGAAGTACATATACCTGAACGACCCTGGGCAGAAATGTTAGCAGATGTTGAACATTGGACACCATTACCATTCACTCATGGTATAGAAATGGAATTAATTATTGCTGATGACAATGGAAAATATCCTCCGGGGGATGAAATGGTCTTCAGAATGAAAGAAATTGTAAAAGATGCTATTAAAATTATGGATGAAATTTTATATGAAGGCAGATCTGATTTTTTGCCAGTTCCTGAATACATTCATCAAAAGGTATTAGCAAGACCATATGGAAAGGATGACATTGAAAAAGGATATGCGATGGATCTTAGGTATAGTCTACCTGATGGCTCTCATGTTGACATAGATGCATTCGCTCGAGATGGAAATGTGACAGCAATTACTTATATATTAGAATTGGTCACCCCACCTTGCGAATATGTTGAAGAATTAGCTTATTGGGCGTCAACTTTATTTCTATTAGCTAAAG
>CAYSZJ010000114.1:0-14954 GCA_964435435.1 uncultured archaeon | reverse complement strand
TATACCCCTAATTATGAAGTAATAAGTACCAAAGAACGAATAACCATTGATTTAATAAAAGATGGTCAAGAATTCTTGGAGCAATTTGACATTAACCATGAATTTTTATTAGATACTGTTTCCTTAGTATATAGATATTTAAGGATCAATGAGAAAATTCCCCATAATTTATATAAATTTTTTGTAGCTGCGTATTATATTATAACCAGGCATCCTCATCTAAAAAATTTCCCTGTTCATGAATCTAAAAATGATTTTTGTCAGAAATTCGGCTTACAGGTGAGTTCCTTAGAGTATTGCGTACAAAAGATGATTACCTCATTGAATTATATTAAAATCTTAGATGACATGAACTACCCTTATTTTGTTGATCCTGAACGAGACATTTGGCTAAATCTGACAAAAAATATTACTAAAAAGAAGGTTGATAAAGCGATGATGAATTTCTTACTATACAACAAACCAATAAATTCACAATTTCTTACTGAAGACCTAGTAAATGAAATAATTTTTGAACAAAAAGCATTTCCAGAGGAACTGTTCCGACAATTATATGAAATTATAATTGAATTCGTTGAAAAGCAGTTTATAGACTATAATGAATATGCAAAAATGCAACAAAAATATTTTATATAAATGTATGAATTGATAATAGTGTTCTATTAATATCAATCTAAAGAAGACTTATTTCTTTTTTATTATATACCCGCATTGTGGACAAAAACTTAAATGCTCAGTAATTTGCATACCACAAAATTTACATCTAAAAGAAAATGTTTTTGGTTCCGCTTCTTTGTGTTCGGAAAACAATGAAATTGGATCTGATTGGATAACCGAGGTAATTTGAGGCTTTATGTCTTTTTGTTCTGTGATTGATGGAACTGTTTGTAATTTTCTATCTGTATCTTGATGAACCTCAATAATAGGTTTTGAAGCTTTTTCATTAATTTTATCTTCTTTAACATCTAAACTGATTGGAGCTGGTTTTGTTTTTTTAAACTTTGGTATTATATCTTTAGGTATAGGCTTTAAAGGAGGTACTAGGTCTTTTACCGGAATTGTTTGTCTTTTATCAATATATTCTTCAAAATCATTTTTAGTAGCTTTTCTTATACTGTAACGATTCCCACAAATCTCGCAAAAATCTCTAATTGTATCTGTGAAATTCTTGCAGTTATCACAAATAAAAGGCTGAGCTTCTAGAAAGGCTTTCCTATCTTGTATTAACGGTGTTAGAAATCCTGCGCTCTCTCTATCACGATCTCTTTTTCCTTTTTTTTCTCTTTTAGGTTCAAAAGAAGAAATTTCAGTTAATGGTTTGGAAGAAGGAATATAATAATGAATTTCTCCGTTATATAGAGTAGAATATATTTTTCCATTGGATTTCAATTCACTTAAAATTTTTTGGAGATGTTTTTTACCATATCTTATCTCATTAGGTGCTAATATAAAGTTATCTAATCTTTTCTTCAATGCACTAACCGAAAGTGCCTTCCCTTGATATTCTTTTAAGTAATTAAATAAAATACTTGTAAACTTGATTGACTTCTTAATTAAAAGTCATCTTTTTTAATTATTTTGGATATTATCTAATGTTGTTAATAAAGACGTTATTATATAAATATTTTTTTTAAGTTAGCTAATTTTCCATTTTAGTTTTAATGGATTAAGTAAGACGTATTATAATTTTCTTAAATATATTTCAAATAATTTTAAGATTTTTTACTCTATGTATATTTAAATTAATAACAATTCTAAGTAGAATTATGAGACTAAAAAATAAAGTTGCTTTAATTACTGGAGCAGCATTAGGTTTTAAAGAGGGAGGACCATCAATAGGGAGTGCAATAGCGCTAAAATTTGCATCTGAGGGTGCTAAAATTGTGGCAGTCGATATTTTAGAAGAGATGGGGCAAAAAACAATAGAACAAATTATAGATAATGGCGGTGAAGGAATCTTTATTAAGACAGATGTTTCTAAAACCAAAGAAGTAAAAGATGCTATAAATATTGCAGAAAAAAAGTATAAAGAATTGCATATTTTAATTAATTGCGCAGCTTCATATGAGGGGGATATTTTTAGGAATGTTGTTGACACATCTGAAGATGATTGGAAAAAAATTATTGATGTTAATTTAAACGGTTATTTTAGATTTGCTAAATTTGCTATTCCCTTAATATTAAAGAGTGGTGGAGGAAATATTATAAATATTTCATCTTGCGCTGCTTTTAAAGTTTTAAAAAATTTTTGTATATATCCTGTGACTAAAGCTGCGATAAATGCTTTAACAAGAACGATGGCTATTGATTTTGCACCCCAAATCCGTACAAACTCTATTTGTCCTGGATTCGTAAGAATTGCGAATTCTGAAGGTGATCGTACACCTGAAGAAATTGAAGAGTGGATTAATAATATATCAAAAACTTACCCCTTAAAAAGAGTGTGTACTGTTGATGAAATTGCTAATGTTGCCTTATTTTTAGCCAGTGATGATTCCTCTTACATTAATGGGGAATGTATAAATGTTGATGGTGGGAGAATCGTATCCGATACTCATGAATTTTAATTGATTTTCTGAGTTTTATTCCAAAATAAAATAATCACTAATTTGGATATAAATATAAAAATTCGTTTATAACATCATACTTTTATATTAAATAAAAAAAGAGTATTTAGAAATCCTTTCACAGAATTTCATTTTTATTCTCGAAGTTGTTTTCCTAAATCTTCAGCCCATGCTTTAACTTTCTCTGGATCAGTATAATCCATATCAGCATATCTTCCTCCAAAAGCTTCGGTCGCTATTGGCTTAATATGGGGATTTTTGGCTAATTTATGACCTATATATTTTGTAATAGCATCTTCATAGCTTTCAGGATCTCCCGCCTTACCAGAGGATAGAAAAATTGCTACTTTCTTATCTTTAAAGTTATTTTTTAGAAATTTATTTGCTTTTCCATACCATCTTGCGATTCTAATTCCGCTACCGATAATAATATTTTCATATTGAGATAGATTAGGTTTTGGGTTTTTCTTGAGGTTAATTAAATCAACTTCAAATTCGTATTGGTCCTTCAAAATATTTGCGATTATATGAGCATTTTCTTCTGTTACACCGGACTTTGTAGCGTATGCAATAAGGGTTTTATTTTCATTCATATTTAAACACTATTTTCAATTAATTAAAGATTTAATTTATATTAAAGGGAGTCCAATTTTAGATTAATTATAATTATATAGATAAATTTATGGACTTTTCTTAAGTAATAACGAGAATTCGAATACATCTAATTTTACTTTAAATTTTCCCTCTAAAAATTTTAATGGTCATCGTAGAGATTTAAGTTTTTTACTATATCATTTACTTTCGAAAATAGACCAATTGTTAGAGTTAATTCTCTTTTTGACATAAAAGCCCTTTCAAATATATTTCTAAAGGCAAAATATACATTTTCTTTTTTATAGTCTCTTATTTTTAATTTTTCAATTATCTCTTTTACAATTTTCAGGAGTAATTGGCGATCTTCTCGATCTGCTAATAAAACCGGATTCTCACCTCGTCCAATATTTAAGATATTGATTTTTTTGAAAATTTCATATAAAATAATTCCACAGGCATGTGATAAATTTAAAGAAGGATAACGAATACCAGTTGGAATTCTTAAAATTATATCAGCGAGGCTAATCTCTTTATTTGTTAATCCTCGAGATTCTTTTCCAAAAAGAATAGCAATTTTTAATAATTTTTCAGAACGTGAGATATGCAAATCTTCGGGGAATATTGAGAGCCTCCTAATATTAGTATATCTCTTCCCTTTTGCTGTAGTTGCGAGAACTAAATCATATTGTTTTATATATTCTTTAAGCTTGGAAATATGGTCTTCATTATCTTGAACATCAATAATTTCTGAATTTATTAGAATATTTTTCCCATGCATAGCAAATCCTTGAGTTTTATAGCTTAAGATATCTTTTATAGTCTCAATAGGATTAAAGATTACTAACTTTGTGAAATCAAAATTTTTCATAATTCGAGCAATAGAGCCAATATTCCCAGCATGCTCTGGTTGAACTAAAACGACTGAAATTGCCACATTTCGATAATCTTCAGCGTGATGAATTTCTTGGAAAGACATTAATTCTTTCTTAACTTTCTTTTTATTCAACTTAACTTTACCACCCATCGTTTTTAGAATTACATAATAAGCATATTAAATTGATGATAAAAATTTTTTTGTAACACAGTCTCTTGAAATAAAAGAAGAATTTTTTTAAAAAAAGAAAGTATTAGAAATTTTAGTTTAACTAAAATATTTGAAGTTAATAAATTATCGTAGTGGTGAATAGGGTAATGAATATATTGGTACTATACGTTCTTTTGGTGCTTGGATTCGGAGATTTCTCATCATCTCCTTTTGACCTTCCATTGCTGGTTGGTATGCCCATGCTTCAGCATTCCAAAGTACATCTCCTTTCCATAAATCAATAACTTGATTAGGATTTCCTGCAATTGGGTGCCAACTAGCAATAATAGGGAAAACTTTTGATCCCATCTCTACTGCTTTAATGAAATCTGACATTTGATTGGGCGCTACCTCGAGAATTGCCATGCTATACACTTTTAATGGAGATTTTTGACTTTCTTCAATCGCTTTATGCAATATTTTAGGTTCTATAGCCCCTATTGGTTCCAACAAACGAGTCCTACGTTCTGGAGCAAAAACTTCTAGTTGTGCTGTATATTCTCCCCAATCTCTATCTTGACTCGTTTTTTTACGGAATTTCTTTAATGATTCCATATCATCAAACTCAAATAATTGAATTATTTGACTAAACCATTCATAATTACCATACCAAGCAGCGACCAAGCGAGCTTCTAGACGGTCACAGGTGGGAAGTAATAATTCTTGAGCAATCTTAATAAAAGAATCACGATTTTCTTGAGTCGCAGGATTAATATTAAGTGTTTCCTCTAAATATATCATTTTTTTAAACCCTTCTTGTTTAATAGATTGTTTTGAATTAATTTTTAAGCTAAAAATATTATATAGAATTGATTAAATATCTATAATTATCTTAGTATTAGAAATTAATTTATATAAAAATTTTTAACAATTAATTTCAAATCCATTTTCTAAGAATTCTAGGATTAATTTATTAATTTCTGGAGCTTTTGATAATGTCATAAAATGACCGGCATTTTTAATTATTTTTAATATGCTATTTGGAATTCTTTTATGAATTTCATCCATAGATGATTTTGGTATGAGTCTATCATGAGATGCTGCTAATAGTAGTGTGTAGTTTTTAATTTGATGCAATTTTTCTAAAGTATTATGGTCTTTCATAGCATTTCCTTGATTCATGATATCTTGTGGTCTGGAAGGATTCATCTGGCTATCTTTTATTAAGGTTTCTAAAGAAAATGAATTATAATATACTTTTTTCGGATTTGACTTTAGATTACTTCTAAATTTTTGGTGAAATGTGAAATATGCTTTATTCCAAAATGCTTTCTCTGGATCAGTTTTTAATAATTTAACTTCCTGAATTCGACTGCTTATTACTGAATCAATGACTTCTTTTTGCTCAAACTTAGAACTAGTTGCTATTAGAACAAGTCCTTTTACGCAATTGGGATATTTTAACACAAAATTTTGAGCTATCATCCCACTAAGTGACCTACCAATAAGATGAGTTAATTCAATATGAAGAAAATCCATTAGACCTTTAATATCGTCTGCAAACATTTCCATCGTATAGGGAAAATTAGGTCTATCAGACATGCCTGCTCCTCGCAAGTCGAAAGTGATTGTTTTAAATTTTTTACTTAAATCTAATATCTGAGGTTGCCAAATCTCCTTTTTTGAGCCAAATCCATGAATAAATATTACTGGAAAACCTTCTCCTTTCATTTCATAAGAAATGTTAATTCCATTTGCATATGCAAAACTCATAATTTTATTAAAAAATGTGTAGAAGATATAATTGAAAAGATTATAAATTTTTTAAAGATAATCGATTAATAACCCTAATTATCAAAAATAAAATTTAAGGCGATTTCATTGTCTAAAGATATACTCGAACTAATTACTGAAGCTTCTTTTAAAGGAGATTATAAAACAATTGGGCGATTAGTGAGAAAAGCACGAAGGCAAGGTTATTCAAATGAAAAGATAATAGGTGCGCTCTCTGCAGGTTTAATTGATGTAAGTGAAAAATATAAGAAAGAGGGCATGTATTTAGATGATATAATTAAAGCTGCGGGAGCATTTGAGGCAGGATTTCAATCATTAGGTTTACAAGATGAATCAAAAGAACCAGAAAGGAAAGTAGTTTTGGGAGTTATGGGAGGACCTTGGACAATAGGAACTAATATTGTAGCAGCAAATTTAAAAGCACATGGATTTGAAGTAATTAATGCAGGATCTGATATTTCACCCGAAGAAATTACTGAAACAGTAAAAAAAAGTAAAGCCAAAATTGTAGCATCGGCAATTTATTTGATGCAATCAATTAAAGATATTGAGAGTTTAGAAAATCTATTATGGAAAAATGGAATTCGTCATAAAATTCGAACAATTCTAAGTGGTCCAGCAGGTTCAAAACAACTCGCAGTGAAATATAATTATGATGCATATGTTAAAGACGTGAATGAGTTAATTATTAAAGTAAAGGAATTCTCGGATGATCTTAAATCAGAAATGACCTCATACGATAGAGTAATGACTTCTGTTAAACATAATGAACCAGATAGAGTTCCCTTTATGCCATTTGCCCAAACATTTACAGCTAAATTTGCTGGAATTCCATTTTCAGAGTATGTAAGTAAAGCTGAAAAATTTGTTGAGGCGCAGTTAAAAGCTTACAATTTTTTTGGATGGGATGCTCTCTGTTTTTCATCTGATGTAGGGATGTATGCTGAAGCATTAGGAGCAAAAATTAAATTTCCTTATGATGATGTGCCAAGAATAGCTAAACCTGTGCTTAATCATACTTCAATGTATAAGGATTTTGTATCACTTGAAATTCCAAATCTTAATAATGCAGGACGGTTAACAGAGTCAATTAAAGCAATAGAACTCACAAAAAAAGAAGTAAAAAATGAAGTACCGCTAATTGGTTGGACAGAAGGACCATTTCAAGGAGTCACATTATTAGCAGGAGGTGATCCTATGCAATTCTTTTATGTTTTAGAACACCCTGATGAATTTAAAGAAATTTTAGATTGGTACGCAGATTTCGAAATTGAGGTAGCACAAGCTATGTACGAAGCTGGTGCTGACATAATTGGTGTTGGAGAAACCGCAGCTTATTTCATGTCTCCACAATTTTTTGAAGATTTTTGCTTAAAGTCAGAGAAAAAAGCCTGCAGTGCTATAAAAAAGATGGGTATGATTCCACTTATCCACTGTTGTGGATATGTTCCACAATGCATTCATTTTGCAAAAAAAACTAATCCTGGTGGTGCTATTCAATTTGATTATCAAGTAGATTTGGAATGGGCAAAAAAACTTATCGGCGATGAGGTAACTATTATGGGAAATCTTAATTATAATAAATTACTTACAGCAAGTCCACAACAAGTATATGAAGATTGTGCGACACATATTAAAATAGCCGCGCAAGGAGGAGGGTATTGGTTAGCTTTTGGTTGTGAAATACCTCGTGACCTTCCAATACAGAATCTTAGAGCAATTTTACGTGCAACTAAAACTGTAGGGAAATATTCTTTTAACAAATAATTTTCATTATCAATGCCTCTCTTTTTAGTTGTTAGTTTTAATGAAAGATATAAATATGAGAAGTATCATTAATTAGTTAAAATATTAATTTACTATTTGAGAATATTAATTAGCTTAGAGTAGATTTTATCAAAAGAAATTAATTTTAATTGGTTTGAATTAAATGCCAGTATATGGAAATATCGGGGAGTTCCTTGAATTTATCAATATTAGCAACGATAAATTTACACTTTTTGAATGGAAGCCTGCCCAGTCGTTCAGAAGATTTGATTTAGACCTAAATATCGTTAGAAAAAATGAAACTAAGGATATTTTTTTTCATAAAGATAAGGGTAATATGAAAATTGTCTATATAAGAAAAAATAACCTTCTTTATATAGTAGGGTCGAGTCTAGAAGTACAATTTCAATTATTAGAAGCATTACTAGAATATATAGATTTAAAATTCAATGAAACTTATGATGTTGAAGTTATTTTATCTTATGGTAATTTCTCTCCTAACATTTTTGATGGTTTTAAAGAAACTATTGAAGATATTTTAGCTAATTTTGCAGAGTTAGATTTAGTAAAAAGAATTCACATAGAATGTAGAGTCTGTAAGAAAGTCTTACCTTTATTTGTTAAAAAAAGCTTTATACAAAATGCTGAGTCCTATCCTGTTCCTATTGTATATGTTCATGCAGGACATGCCACACTCTGTTTTATAGATCAAAATTTTCAACATCGTGGCGTAGAACTTGTTAATATTACAGGCTGAATAAGCTATACTCAGTAACTTTAAAATTACTTGCTCTCTTCTAAGAAGAGTTAATTTTAATCTATTAATAGTTCAATAGAAGAAATTATTATAAGATCTTTATCCTTTTAATTAATATGGTAGAAAATCAGAATTCCAACGAAGAAGAAAATTTCTATGAAGATATTATAAAAAAGACAAAAACAGGAATAACATTTCCAAAAGATTTAAGAGATCAATTATTTGAAGAAGATTCAGAGGTATTTTTTAGGATTATTATTCCGAAAACTAAAGATAAAATAATTTTAGAGTTTTTAGCTGAAGAAGAGGTAAAAGAACTTTCAGAAAAAATAAAGGCTAAAAAACCAAAAGTAGCTAGAACTATAGACGAAAAACGAGTTGTTAAAGCAAAAAAATCGATAGAACCAAGCCCAGCTTGGGGTGAATACTTTGTATATGATTTTGAAGCAAAAGATAAAATTCAACCTATTTTAGAATCTGCCTTCTATAAATTTAGTGAAACTCCTGTCAATTTAGAAGATGCTATGGGACGCGTTAAATATGCGTTAGTATCATTTCTCACATCTACTAAAACAGAAAATGCTAAATTATATTATGCTGTTGAGAAGTTCCTATTAGATGTTATAGAAAAATTCAATCAACCTAATTTACTTGATTGGATTTTTGATAAAGTTGTGCCAAATATAGAATCTAGATTCCTCTATGAATTAGCATTATTAGATCTTGTAGAAGCTAGCTTAAAGTTTAAACGCTGGGAAAAAGCAGAACTCTATATTTTTCATGTCTTAAAAAACATAGATGAGTACCCTAAAACAGAAATGTATAATATTATGAATAGTTTCAAACAATTAGTAAAAAAGGTAAAATGGGTTGAAAGATCAGATAAAATAGATATTCTACTTAAAGAAAAGTTAATGGAGTACGTAAATGAGGTGCTTGAAGATAGTGATTATAAAATTCAAATTGTTGAATTTTTAGAAGATTTGAAATATATAGAACTTGCTTATGAAATGGCTAAAAAAATTCAAAAGAGTTTACCTCCTGAGAGTGTGAAAGTAGAAGATATCCGGAAAATAGTGAGAAGATTACATATTACTCCTGTAGAGAATAAACCCGAATCATCAGTAGATTTTGATGATGAAGAAGATGATGAGGAGTAGTAATTTAGACTCGAATTATTAAATAAGTATCTTAGGGTGGATTCTCTTCTCCTTCTTTTTTCTTTATTTCTTTTAGTTTTTCTTCAACACGTTTAGCTTCTTCTTCTAAAATCTTTTGTTCTTTCTCCTTAATAATTTTCTCCTTTAATTCCAGCTCAACTTTAGACAATTCTTTTTCTTTCTCAATTAATTCCTCTTTTATTTTCAATGTTTTCTCTTTTTCTAAAATCTCCCTTGCTTCTAATTCTTTTTCTTTCTCTTCTATTTCAAGTTTCTTCTTTTTAATTTCTAAGTCTTTTATCTTTAATTCTATTTCTTTATCGATGATTTCTGATTCTTCTTTCTTTAGTTTTTTTGGTAATTTTTTTCTAACTTTTTTATCAATATCTATATCTTCTTCTGATAATTTACTCTCTTCTTCTAGCAATTCCTCTTTTAATCGTAATACTTTCTCTTTTTCTTTAATGACTTTTTCTTCAATTTGTTTTTCTTTTTCTTCTAACTCTAATTTTTTCTTTTTAATCTCTAATTCTTTCTTTTTTAATTCAATTTCTTTATCTATAACTTCAGATTCTTCTTTTTCTAAGCTTAAATCCTTTTCTTCTCCAGTAGATTCGACAATCTCTTCAATTTTTTCAACAGTCATAAATCCTTTTAAAATATTATCAATATTTTTCTTTATTTCCTCATTTTCAGGAATATCTACTATTTCTTTAGCATAATCAGTTAAAATTTTTGTTACTTTAGATGGAGATTTTCTTCCTATCGCTTTTAAAGCTTGAATCACTTTCTCAACAACAAAATCTTTCTCGTCTGTAAGCTTTAAAGCTATGGTTTTAATTAATGACTCATCGTCTAAAATGGTCTCTCCTCCTGCCATATATATTAACAACTGCAAATCTGCTTCTCTTACATTTGGATCATCAGAATTTAATAAATTTTCACTAAAAGGTAAAAATAGATCGCACTCGTTTTCACAAATTGTCTTCAATAGTAATAAAAATGTATATCTTAACACAGAATCTTTTGTTGAAAGGTTTTCTAATAATGAAGGGATATCAATAATGATATTCTCAATTAGAAAGCGTAATACTGTGCGTCCTCCATGCAAAGTTAATAAGTTCTCGATTACAATTTCAAGTCTGTCTAAATAATCCTCATCGGCAGCATCTCCAAGAAAAAGGGCAATAACTTGCACAACATCATCAAATCTCCCATCTTGTATAAAATCTTTAATTTGATTAATTTCTGTTAAATATTTTTCATTATTACTCATCCAAAATCACTTTCCTTTTAAATATTATTTTTATACCCAAATTATATAATAATCCGTGTAAATACGAGTTATAAAATTTAATATTAATCTTAAATCCCTAAATCTAAGGGGTATTCTTTTTTCATCCTCAGAATAATTATTAGTTAATAGAGATATAGATAAAGTTATTTCTAAATTTTGATTCTTATCCATCTGTAATTGAATCTCATCACAATATTGCGTTAATGCATTAAGATCTTCCCGGAATGTATTCCAAAAGTATAAATCTGCTTTAGAGTCATCATCTTGGGAGGGTTCAGTTTTAACTTGTTTAAGAACATCGTAGGGAATTTTAACGGTTATTTTTACATACTTAGAAGAAATTAAATTTAAATTTATTTCAGGAAAATATATCCTGGCATAAAGTCTACAGAGATTATATAATAATTCAATACTTTCAATATCTTCACGATTTGCATTACAAAGAACATAATTTTCATTTAAAAATAACACATGAATCCGGTCACCGAATTTAAAAATTAAATAATTATCAGTTAAAATGTAATTGAAATTTTCATTCCTATTATTAATTCTATCATCAAAGATTTTAAGAACTTCATCCCATTTTTTAAAGTTTATAAATTTATTTAATTTCCGATAATCTCCATGAAAAAAAACATCTAAAAAATCTATTATATATAAATAGCTATCATATGGTCGGTATACGATAGTTCTATTCCTAAAATCCCTCTCTATAACACCTTTATGTACACTATAACAAAATTTAGGCAAATCATCTATACTTAATCCATTTTTAATCCTTAATTTCAGCAAAAATCTTCTTGAACATAAAGGTGTTAAGGTACAAACTATTCTATCACGCTCACATTCCTCAAAACATAGGGTTCTTATTCTTTTATTGAGTAAGTCAAGTAACTCTGATTTGAATTTTGTATCTGATTCATTATCCAAAAAATGTGCTATGTGATTAGGTTGCAGGGGCATCTTCTTCTATAAGAATATAAGCATTAAAATCTAATATTTTTTATTGTTTTTTAAAGCATAATTAGAGAAGATAAGAATTTATAATTATTGGATAATAAATAAAGAATTATTAATTATCATTTCTTTTTTTTTTATAAGCGTTAATAATCTCTATTGAAACCATAAGGATAAATAAAAGATGTTAAGACAAATTCATATTTTTTATTCAACGCAACACCTATTTGTTAAAGATTATGCTATTGCTTATGGAAATGAAGAACTGAAAAACGTGAAAGAAACAATTCTTAAATACATGGAGATGCCTATACCTGGAAAAACTTTCAATCGAAAAATTTCTAATTTTCAAATATTTCATAGAGGAGCAGGCAATTTGTACTTCTTGTTTGTGACCGATCTTATCGATTCAATTAAATATGTCGAAGAAATAATCCAAAATACAATAAAAAAATTTCAAGAATTATTTCCGAATCCTGAGAGTATAAAAGAATCTAGTGATATTAAAACTGAATTTATAAGTTTCTTAGATCAGATTCCAAGAGACTTACATTCAAAGATTACTATAATAGGGCCATCTCATGCCGGTAAAACAACTCTGTATAATATGTTAAGAGGTAATGGAGAAAAAATCATAATGGAAGTTGTTAAATCATCTAATTTAGTAATAGATGGTTTAAGCTTTGAGATGTGGGACTTTCAGTTGAAAGATAACTTTTCGCCGTTATGGCCAAAATTTATTGGTGGCTCTGATTTGGTGATTTTACTTTTTAATTTATCAAATTATAATTTAAAAATTATGAATCAATTCTTAAATCTTCAAAAACTCGAAAGCAAGTACTCAAAGTTATTAATCATTGGGAATAAACGAGATTTAGTTGAGGATGAAGATATCAAAAGGATTAAAAATGAACTGAATATTTATGATTTTAAAGAAATTTCATTAAATTCTCTAGATGCAAAGTCTGACATATTACAATATATTAAAGATGCTTTAGGTTTAAAGAGAGAAGTACCTGAGAACCTTAATAAATTATTAGAAGAAGCAAGCTATTTAGCTGAAAGCGGACAAAATGTTCAAGCATTAACTAAATATAAAGAATTACTTGCTTTGTATGATTCATATCAAGACTTTGAACATGTTAAAATTATTCAAGAAAGGATTGAAGAATTAAATGCTAAAATAAAAAAACAGATGGAAATAAGAAAGGAAACTGAATTGAAAAAGAGATTTGAGATCCCTTTAGGTCTCAAATTTAAAAGAAAAATTTCTGTTAAGCCATTACCAACTGTAAAACCTCTGGATCAAGCGTTTGAACCAGAAGAACCTAAAGATATGGAACCTTCCCCTCCTTCAGAATCACCACATAAAATGGTTTCTTTTCAGAAATTAGAAAAACAACCAATGGATTTAAAAATTTTTAAAAGTTCTGATGCTCCTCCAAAACCTGTAATATTACCCAAAAGTAAAGAGGAAAAAATCGAAGTAGATGAATCAAAAATGCCAATAAGATTGTTTCCCCCTCATGATGACTTAACAGAAGAAATAAGTAGGCCAAAAGCCATTGATTTCATACATGAATTACAAAGCATTATTATGGAAAAAGGAAGTACTTTAAGTTTGAAATTATGTGAACAATTAGTTTTAGATTTAGAGCAATCTCTCGGTAGACCTTTATCAATTGAAGATATAAAAATGGCAGCGGATTTTTTTGTGAAACAAGAACAAATTACATAGTTTTAATACCTTCTTACTACTTAGTTCAAAAAAAGTTCACAACATACTTCTTTTAAAGCTATTTAATATTAGAAATTATGAATAAAGAATTGGTAAAGCTTTTTTGTAAAAGCTTAACTAATTCACTTAAACTTTAGTTAAAAATTCAAATATTTAAGAAAAGTGTTAAAAATGAGTGCTATAAAAGAACTTCGGGAATATTTTGGCGAAATCATGACATTACACTATACACAAGCTGCTTTAGGATGGGATCAAGAAGTAAATATGCTAAATTATCGTACACTGGAAGGAAGGTCTAAACAAGTATCTCTACTCGAAAAATTAATTCATAAACGAGTTACCTCTGAAAAAGTTGGTAAATTAATTAAGGAAGCGCAAAAACTTACTAATCTTACCGAAATTGAGAGTGCTATGTTGCGAGAAATAACCAGAGAATATGAATTAGAAACTAAATTACCCGAAAAATTAGTCATAGAAATTGCAGAAACAAGTATATTAGCCGCAAAAGAATGGAGAGAAGCCTACACTAAAAGTGAATTTTCAATTTTTCAAAAACTGTTAGAAAAAACAGTTGAATTGCAAAAGGAAAAAGCTACTAAACTGGCAACACATCCTGATATATATTCTACCCTAATAGATTTGTACGAACCAGATGCTACATATGATTGGATTGCGAATATCTTCAATCCCATAAAACCAAAAATAATTGATTTCGTAAAAAAGTTGAATTCATCTTCAGATAAACCTGATGATTCTATATTACATAAAAATTATGATATCGATAAGCAATTTGAACTTAGCATTGAGCTTATAAAAAAATTAAATTATGATCTAACAATTGGGCGTCAGGACAGATCAACTCATCCCTTTACATCATCTTTAGCTTCAATGGATATTCGTATTACCACAAGAACAAAAGAAGATTTTCTTAATGAATGTATTTTTGGTACAATCCACGAATGTGGTCATGCCCTTTACGAAATGGGTATTAAAAAAGAGCTTCACGACACAATTTTATGTAGCGGCACTTCTATGAGTATTCATGAATCACAATCAAGAACTTTAGAAAATTATATAGGACGTAGCAAGGAATTTTGGATGTATTGGTATCCAACTTTTCAAAAATATTTCCCCGAAAATTTGAAAGATTATCCAATGGAAGAATTTCACCGGGCAGTTAACTGTGTCCAACCTTCATTTATTAGAGTCAATGCCGACGAAGTAACTTATGGATTACATGTTATCTTAAGATTTGAGATAGAAAAAGACTTAATTGAAGGTAAGATCCAAGTAAATGAA
>CAYSZJ010000113.1:0-15011 GCA_964435435.1 uncultured archaeon | reverse complement strand
AATTTAACCTGTTGATTCTTCTTTAAAGTTTTTTCCACTTCTTTTAATTCTTCGAGACGTTTGAGTCTTTCATTTTCTCTCGCTTTTATTTCTTCTTCATCAGGTTTTTCTAGATAGCTGCCATTTTTATGTGATGGGATAGCTTTTTTTAATTCGCTCATTATCGAAGCTCTGATATTTCTGGGATAATGTTCTTCTTTATTTTTTCCTCTGTATGTTTTTGGTATTTTAGGATCGTCCCACCGTAGCATTTGGAGCGACTCGAGTTGTATCACTGACTTCGGGAGTTCCTTTATTTTGTTTTGCAATAGAAAGAGAGATCTTAAGGATGTTAAATTTTTGAATGACTCAGGAAGAGTTGTGAGATCATTACCAGATAAATAAAGTACTCTAAGAGATTTTAAATGTCCTATTGTTTCTGGAATTGAATTTAATCTATTATGTCCTAACCATAAGATTATTAGCGAAGAAAGGTTGCCTATCGATTCTGGGAGTGTTGTTAACCGATTATTATTTAAATTTAGATTTTCTAACGAGGAGAGGTGGGCTATCCCCTCAGGAAGCACTGTCAACATAGCTCCTTCCAAATATAATTCCTTAAGTGATGATAAATTTCCGATTGACTCAGGAATACTCTTTAATGGATTATTTTCTAAAAGAATAATTTTAAGAAATTTTAAGTTTCCTATTGTTTCTGGAATTGCCTCTAATTTATTTGACCGTAAATTAAGATATTTAAGTAATGTGAGATTTCCAATCGACTCAGGGATAGTTCTTAGATTATTATAACGTAACATAAGTAATTTTAGCGATGTGAGGTTTCCAATCGACTCTGGGAGCATCCTTAATTTTTTTAAGCCTAGGTTTCGTAATATTTGACCATCCAACTTTAGATGGGTTATATGATCGTTATCAATTTTTACCCCAAAGCTTCCTTCCTTTATGCTATCTACCCGAGGAATAGGTTTCCCAATTAATTTTTCTAAATCCCTTAATGTTTCGGCTTCCTTTGTTTTTAAATTGAATTCTTCAATCACTTTTTTCCACCCCAAATTTTTTTACTTAAGATAGTTCTACCAATCCCTAGTACTCCAAAATTTAATATTTTAAACACTTCTTCAAATTCTCTCATTTCCATTATCCTTTTTAATTTTTTATTTAATTCTTTAAAATTCCCTTATAATTTTCTTGTTCCAAAATGGATAATAATTAATCAAATATCTATCTTTATTTATGTTGGTCACTCTTTCAAAGTATTTAGGATTAAATCTCGACCTCTCAATTACTTCTAAAAATAATAAATTTATTTTTTTTGGTATAATGTTTTTTTTTGCTTCTTTTAATGGTTGAGTAATTTCCTCCGGTTTCTTAGATATTTCTTTAATTATCTTATCATTTTTATAAATTTCTTCTAGTTCATACAATTTTAATAACACTTGATTCATTTTTTTCTCTCCCTAATATTATTACTTTTTTATGTACTGATTATGTACATAATCATATTATAAATCATCATATTTAAATATATGTACCGATCATGTACATAAAATTAACAATTAACCTATAAATTTGTTTTTTAAAGTTCTTTTCAAAAATGAAGATGAATTTAATATATAATTAAGCAGTAAAACCTCGGGTTAAATTAAGGCATGTTCCGTTCTTCTTATAATTTCGTCTTGTAAATCTGAGCCTAGGTTAATGAAATAATCACTGTATCCAGCAACTCTGACGATTAGGTTTCTATATCTCTCTGGGCTTCTCTGTGCAGCTCGTAGAGTATCTGCTGAGACAACATTAAATTGTATATGATGACCATCCATTTTAAAATAAGCACGAATTAAATGAGTTAGATTATTTATACCTGTATCACTCGAAAAGAATTTAGGTGAGAATTTTTGATTTAATAATGTCCCTCCAGTACGTAAATGATCAATTTTACCAGCAGATTTAATCACTGCAGTTGGTCCTTTGATATCCATCCCCTGAACGGGGGATATACCTTCTGATAATGGTGTAAATGCTTTCCTTCCATCTGGAGTCGCACCAGCTACTTGACCAAAATATATATGAACAGTTGTAGGTAAAAGATTTATTCTGTGTTCACCACCTCTTGTATTAGGACGCCCATTTATTGCGTCATATACAATTTCAAAAACTTGCTGAGTAATTGAATCTGCATACTCATCATCATTTCCATATTTAGGCGTTTTATTTAGTAATTTTTGTCGCAGATTTTCATATCCATTAAAATCATTCTTTAGAGCTTCTAAGAGTTTTTCCATATTGAGAATATTATTATCATAGATGTTATACTTTAATGAAGCTAAACAATCTGTTATACTCCCCATACCAACAATTTGAATATAGGAAGTATTATATCTTGCACCGCCATCATTATAATCCTTAGCATTCTTAATACAATCTTCAATTATTATAGATAAAAAGGGAGAGGGATTTTGAGCCCAAATTCGTTCAATAATTTGGTTGCCTTTTATTTTTATATCTACAAAATGATTTATTTGTTTGGCAAAAGCTTCCATTAACTCATCAAAACTTTTAAAAACTGTAGGATTCCCAGTTTTTAATCCAATCTGTTTTCCAGATGCTGGATCTATTCCATTATTAAGCGTTATTTCGAGAATTTTCACTAAATTAAAATATCCTGTTAGAATATATGCTTCTTTGCCAAAGGCTCCTGCTTCAACACATCCACTTGCCCCAGCATTTCTTGCATCGATCAATGACTTTCCTTGACGTATAAGTTCTTGAATAATCGCATCAGCATTAAATACTGATGGTTGGCCAAATCCAGTTTTTATAATTTTAATAGCTCGTTTCAAAAAATCATCAGGAGTTTTTTTACTAATTTGGACATTACTACTTGGCTGTAAGATACGCATTTCTTCTATTACGCCCAGAAGAATATACGATAATTCATTCACAGCGTCAGAACCATCTTCTTTCAATCCTCCTAAATTAATATTACAAAAATCTGTGTATGTACTACTTTCCTCTGCTGTAATACCTACTTTAGGTGGAGCAGGTTGGTTATTAAACTTAATCCAAAACGCTTGAAGTAATTCTATGGCTTTTTCTTTAGTTAGAGTGCCATTGGAAATATCCTTTTTGAAAAAGGGATATAAATTTTGATCAAGACGTCCAGGATTGAAAGAATCCCAAGTATTATATTCAGTTATAACACCTAAATGAATAAACCAATAATGCTGTAATGCTTCCCAAAAATTTCTTGGAGCATTTGCTGGAACATATGAACATACCTCTACAATTCTGTCTAATTCCCTTTTTCTTATAGGGTCAGATTCATTTTCGCTTAATATCCTCGCATTTTCCGCGTGTCTATTAGCATAAGCGATGATTGCATTTGCTGCTATACTCATAGCTTTCAATTCTTCTCTTTTGTCAAATGCATCGAGATCATTATAAAAATCCAAATCTTCTATAGATTTTTTAATTAATTCTTTAAAGTCTAAAAAACCCATTTTCCAAATATTATCTCCTGCTACAGTATGTCCTGGAGCTCGTTGTTCCATAAATTCAGTAAAAATACCCGCTTCATAAGCATCAATCCATTCTTGATCAACTTGGGAAAAAATCTTCTCTCTAATTGTTTTCCCTTTCCAAAATGGAATAATAATATCTTCTGATTTCTGTTTAGTTTCTTCATCAACTCTGAAAGAAATTTTTTTTCGAGAATTTAAAATTTCTAAGTCTTTCAAACTATGACAACAGACTTCTGGATAAGAGGGCGTAGCTTTAGGTTCCGGTCCTCTCTCTCCTACAATTAATTCACCATCATTGATGCAAATTTCTTTATGTTCTAGTATATATTGAAAAGCTTTAGCTCTAGCAACCGGGGGAGAATATTTGTGCGCTGCTCCTTTACTATAAAAATCAGTAATTAATAAAGCACGTTCCAGTGAGAGATATGGTACTGCTTTTCGACTTTGTGTCCGCAGTTTTCTTATCCTCTCATTCATAATTGATCCTAAGGTCGGAATTAATATTTTATTCTTTTTTTTGATATAGTTCTGTAAATTACTAATATAAATACAATATCTGTAGGTTTAAAAAATATAGTTTTATTAAAAAAAAGAAACCAAAACTTGAGTAAGTAGGAGATTTTTTATTTCTAGTGAAATTCTCCTGATCATCCTTTTCTTTAAAATAAAATAACATTATAGAGTAGTCTATAAATGATTGTTAATGAAGAACACCGTCAAGATTTAATTAAACTTGCGAAAGAATATAAATTTTCTTCACAATCTTTTCCCGCTGACGAACATGGAGAACCTAAAGAGGTTTATCTCGAATACCTAAGTTTAATGTATGATCCGGAAATAATTAAGACTGTTTTACAGCTTCCTATATTCCCAAAAATGAGCTCTATTGCAAAGCTAGCTAAAAAACTAACTGTGGATAAAAGTGAATTAATAGCGAAATTAGAGAATTATGCAAAAAAAGGATTTGTATTAAAAATAGGCAAAAGTTATGCGCGTCCCTCACCTTTATTGATATACGATGCTCCATTCATAGTGAAGGAAAATTATGAAGGAACGGATAATGTTAAATTTGCTCAATTAAGTAGAAAATTCTTTGAAGATGATTATTATAAAACATGGGAAACAAGCCGAAAAGGAATACCACGAACGAGAGTATTAACAGTGTCAGAAAAGGTAGATCCAAGTCATGAAATCATACCTATCGAAGAAGTTTATAATATAATCGATGCACAGACAGATTTTGCCTTACTCCCATGTCCGTGTCGTAATAGGAAGGAAGTTGAAGGAATTCGAAAATGTAAAGATAAATATCCGATACATAGTTGTATTGTTTTGGGTATATATGCCCAAGGTCTGTTAGAGATGGGGGATCCTGTTATAAAATCCATTACAAAAGAAGAGGTTAAAAAAATGACAAAAGAAGCAGCTGAACTTGGGTTAGTACATATGACGGACAATCATGCTGAACATACTAATATAATTTGTGCCTGTTGTGAATGTTGCTGTGGGAATTTGGCAGGATTAATAAGGTTTCAAGATAACCCAAGAGCAATTGCTAAAGCGAATTTCATATCTATGATTGATGAGGATTTATGTACCGCATGTGAAACGTGTGTAGAAAGATGTAAATTCGACACAATTACCATTGATGATTTTGCTCATGTTAATCCTGATAAATGTGTTGGATGTGGTTTGTGCGTAGTAACATGCCCCAATGAGGCGATAACAATGAAAAGATATGAAAGAGAACCGATACCTGGATTAGAGTAGGATTATTATATACATCAAAAAAAATTTAAAAATTAGCAAACATTGGTAAAAGAAAATTTATCACTTCTAAGGTGGTTTAATTATAACATTAAATGATGAAATTGAAAAGATGTTAATAGAACGTGGTGCTCTTAGAGTTGGATTTGCAACTTTAGAAACCATGGAAGGAGGACCTCCTGGAGCGGATATAACATATCTATTACCAGAAGCACAATCAGCTATAGGATTTGCTATTCCATTGGATAAAGAGCTGATTAGACCATATATAAGAAAGGAACTACCCAATGCTCGCGCTGATCATGAAAAGGATAATATTGAGGTTAATATTAGAGCATGGCGTATGGCTAAAGATGTAAGGGATTTCTTGAGAGCAGAAGGTCATAAGGCAATGTCAGTTATACCAAATAACAAATATAGAGAAGATGTTCCTGGGTGGCAAGCATCCTTACCTCCTGAGATTTCATTAAGATATTTAGCAGTTCGTTCTGGAGTTGCTTCTTTTGGATGGTCTGGTAGTGTTGGAATAAAAGGTATTGGTACTCCCATTATTTTAGGAGGTATAGTAACATCTGCTAAATTAGAACCAACGGATCCAATCCCTCCAGAAGAATCATTTTGTGTCAAATGTAAACTTTGTACAAGAGTATGCGGCTTTCAAATGTTTTCGGATAAAGAAGAAACAGTAGTTACTCTTGGAGGTTATACTTTTACATATGCAAAAAGGATTAATAAATCAAGATGTCTCCTTGTATGTGGAGGATCTACAGGATTACATAAATCAGGGCAATTTTCAACTTGGTCGCCTGGTCGATATGATTATCCTGAAGATGATTATGAAGTAAACCGTCTTATGAGTCTTGCATTAACAGCTCAGAAAAAAAGACCAAAAATTCGAGATCATTCAAAAGGTTATGCTCCTGCTTCATATGGAGGGACAGGAACAATACAACTCACCTGTGGAAACTGTAACATTATTTGCTGGGGAGATCGTGTAGAGACTGCAAAAAATTATAAACTATTAAAAAACTCTGGATGTGTTATTCAAAAAGAAAATGGGGAACTTCTAGTTTTTCCTCCTGAGAAAGCTAAGGAAGAGTTTGAAAAAATGGATCCCAAACATAAACGACTTTATTACAAAGATTATAAGAAAAAGATAAGAAAAAGAGCAGAAATATCTCAGCTGATGCCATAATAGAAATCCTATATTTATTATTTCAGATTCAAATTTTAATCTAACTTGTTGATTTTTCATGAGTGAGCGAATGAATATTATGTTTTTCATAACGAATCAGCGAAGAGTCATTTAGGTAGTAAGTATGATAGATGATAAAAAAGTATTAATGGCTGGAATTTTGATGTTTATCTCTGGAATTCTTCATGCTATAGTAGGTATATTATCAATTGGCTTAATAACACTCGTTGTCACATTCTTGATATTTAGTGGTTTTTTTCTCCTTCTAGGCTTACGAATGATTAAAATAATGGGATATGATATGCTGGATAGAACAAAAAGAATTATTATCTTTTGTACAACAATTTCCTTTCTAAATTTTATAACAATCTTAACACATATGTTCACAGCTACTCCAGGAGATCGAGTTTATCTATACGTATTCATGATTATCTTCATTATAATTGATTTAATTAATTTCCCCATTTTCTTTATCAGAAAAATTGAACTTGATCAGATGGATTTCAATGATAAACTAAGCTATTTTACCATAGTTATTATAAAAGGATTAGGCCTTGGATTACTTTTTAATGTATTAGCATGGATTGGAATAATATCAGATTTAAATCTATACATGATAATATATATCCTCGTCTTTGGAACATTAAATATGATTTACGGAGAATTATTATATACAAAAAAAGAAGAGAAAAAAATTCAGAATAGAGCAATATTTATTCTGGTTCTTGGATTAATTTTTGAAACCACACTAATTTTCTTCTTTCCAAATGCGAAATCATTGGTCGATATTATACTGCTTGGTGTAGTTATACCGATTCGAATCTATTATGTAAAAAAGAAATTTTAATTTTCATAATTTTTATTTCCTTCTCATTTTTGCGCTCTTTTTGCTTCTTTTTCTCTTATAGCTCGTCGTAAAATTTTACCAACAGCACTTTTTGGTAAAGAATGTACAAATTTTACAATTCTTGGATATTTATATGCTGCCATATTTTCTTTTGACCAATTAATAATATCTTCTTCTGAAATCTTATCTTTAAATTCTGGTTTTAAAATTATATGAGCCATTATCTCTTCTCCTTTTAAAGGGTCGCTTACACCTATTACAGCACACTCAAAAATCGCTGGATGTTCATACAGAATTTCTTCTATCTCTCTTGGATAAACTGAATGCCCTTTATATTTTATCATATCTTTTACCCTATCTAAAAGAAAAACATAGCCCTCTTCGTCCATTTTTGCGTAATCACCAGTCCTCAACCATCTCATTCCCCCCGCTTCAAAAAATACCTTTTCATTTTCTTCTGGTCTATTATGATAGCCTAGCATTACTTGAGGTGCTGATATTACTAATTCTCCTGGCTCTCCAAGTGGTAGAAATTCTAAATTCTCATTAATAATTCCTATATATGTATTCGCAAAAGGAAGACCGCAGCTTCCCAATTTCTTTTTTGACCATGGTGGCATACTGGTGGCTCCTGTACTAGTTTCACTAAGTCCATACCCTTCAGCCATTTGGAATCCTGTCCTTTCTTCCCACTCTTTCGCAACTTCTATAGCTAGTGCTCCTGCTCCTACATTAGCATACTTTAAGCAAGACATATTGATATCATTTAGGTGTGGGGAATTTAACATATTAATAAACATAGTAGGAACACCTAAAACTAAATTGGGTCTATAATCCCTTATAATTTGTGCAATTCTTTTCAGATCAAAGCTTGGTATTAATATACCTTTCCCTCCTGCGAATTGATTGCTAATCAACTCACAAGCTTGACCATAAATATGATACCACGGTAAAATAGATAAAGTTACCAAATCATCTTTAATATATTGTTCCTTCATATAATCAGTAATTTGTTTAATCTCAAGGGTCATAGCTACAATGTTATAGTGAGACAGACATGCTCCTTTTGGCAAGCCTGTAGTACCACCTGTATATTGAATTACTGCTACATCTTTTTTAGGATCAATATTTTCTGGAAATTGATTTAAGGGTTCTGGATTTTTCTCTAAAATGGTATTATAATGAACAATTTGTTCATTTTCTGGGATTTCCGGGATATTACCCTCAATATTGACCAAAATTGCTTTATGCAAATCTAAATTTTTACTAGCTTGGTTGAATTGCTTATAAAATCTCTCTAAAAGGATAAGATATTTAGCTCCAGAGTCTTTTACTTGATACTCTAATTCTCTTGTAACAAAAAGGGGACTTATAGCTGTAACTGTTGCTCCAGTTAATATTGTGGCGAAATAACAAACAGCAAATTGTGGGCAGTTAGGGAGCCATAAAGCTACAATATCACCTTTTCTTACTCCCAAACCCTTTAAACCTGCTGCAAATCTTCTTGTTAATATTCCCAATTCATTAAAAGTATATTCTCTTCCATAAAAGTCCATCGCTACTTTATCTTTAAATTTTTCCGCTCCATTAAGTGCCACATCGATTAGAGTCATATCATCTGGAACCTCAAGTTTTAATGTCATTCCTTTAGGTAAATAATCTTTCCAAATTCTATTTTTAATATAATCTGGGAGTTCCATATTTATCCACTTCTTTATAGAGTTTTAATTAAAGTTTAAAATCTTATAATATTCTATTTGGAACTAAAATATTTAAATCTTTAATTTTATAATGTTTACTCTTAATTTGTTAACTTAATTAACAAATATCATATCTCATTAATTCAAATCACATGGAAATAAATTATTAAATATTGTAAAATTTATGATAAACACTAGTAGATGTGAAAAACTCATTTTGGTGTATACTTATTGAAATCGCAAAATGAATTAGGTGTACCAATTCCCGTGAGTAAACCTTTAGTTGTTAGAACAATTAAAGAGGTTACAAAAGAACAGCGTGAATACGCATTGAAAAAAACAGAATATAATATGTTTTCGTTCCCTAGCGACCTGCTATTTCTAGACTTTTTATCTGATTCTGGGGCAGGTACTATGACAGATTTACAATGGGCTGCGCTTTTTCATGGAGATGAATCCTATGGTCGTAATAAAGGGTATTATGTACTTTTAGATGCGGTTAGAGACATCTTTGAGAGGGGTGATCATCCTAAGAGAGTTATTAATTTGATCATCTCTGGAGAAACAGATACAAAAAAATTAATGGATGAACTTTATTTGACTTCTTATGAAGGAGGGTTTGTAAATGGAGGTGTTCATCAACTTTCTCGTCCTAACGCCTTTATTGTTCCTCAAGGACGATGTGCAGAATATTTACTTTTCTCTACTATTGCTCCTATTTTAAGAGAAAAAAATCCAAATAAAGAATATTATATTCCAAACAATGGTCACTTCGATACTACTGAAGCAAATATAGCTGCTAATAGTATATATCCTGTGAATTTATTTTCAACAAATCTAATGGATGAATTTCCTTTTGATCAAATGGATAAAAGAAATCCTTTCAAAGGGAATATGGATTTGAATAAATTAGAAAAACTAATTCAAGAAAAAGGAGCAGAATCTATACCTTTAATCTATATAACAATCACCAACAATACCGCAGCAGGTCAACCTGTTTCAATGAACAATATCAAAGAAGTTCATAAAATAGCAAAAAAATATGATCTCCCTTTATTTTTTGATGCTTGCAGATTTGCTGAAAATGCGATTTTTATTAAAGAATTTGAGGAAGGGTACCAAGATCACTCAATACCAAGTATCGTTCAAGAGATGTTTTCTTATGTAGATGGATTTACCATTAGTTTTAAAAAGGGTTTGGCAAATATTGGAGGTGGGCTGTTTTTCAAAGATCGAGGCATATTTCATAAGAAATTTTCAACCAAAGAGGATATAGGTATTTTATTAAAAGAAAAGCAAATCTTAACCTTTGGAAATGATTCCTATGGGGGAATGAGTGGGAGAGATATCATAGCATTAGCTTCAAGCATTTATGAAACTGTAGACCTAAACTCACTTAGAAGAAGAATCTTTCTTGTAAGAGAATTTGCAAGAAAGCTAGCTGAGAATGCAGTTCCTGTTATTCTTCCTGCTGGTGGTCATGCAATATACCTTAATATGGATAAGTTTTTTGAGCGCATAGATATGAAGATTGATGATTTTGGAGGTATAGGGTTTACAATAGAACTTCTAAAACATTTTGGGATAAGAGCATGTGAATTAGGACCATTTGCTTTTGAATGGGACAAGAAAACACCAGAGCAAAGGAAGAGTATATTAAATCTAGTGAGATTTGCAATCCCATGGAATGCTTACAATACTTCTCATATTGACTATGCAGTCGCTGCCATAACAGAATTATATAAAAATCGAGATAAAATTCCAAAGGTAAAAATTTCTCGAGGAGCGGAATTGAGACTACGACATTTTCAAACAGGACTCCAACCTGTTTATAAATAACAAAAATAATTAAAATTTTGGAAAAAAAACCTTAAATCTCTAACATCCTTAATTTCTTGGAAATGTTTTTCCTTCTGAGAATTTTCATAAAATCATCTTTCCTTTGTTGAAGACGATTTAAAAAAGAATCCAATTTGTCAAAATTATTGAAAAAATATTCTCTGCCCTCAGCTATAATTTTTACTCCTTTTTTCTCGTTTTTAATAATGGCATAAATTCCACCAACCTCTAAATCATGTTTGATAAAAACTTTCTCAGCACTTGGACTCTTTTCATTCCCTTTCTTAGCCCAGAAGTTATTTTTTAGCAAATATGATCGATACATACTCATTTTCACACACACAACCTCTTTTTTTATTTTAATGATGATAAGTCATCGAGATATGCGTATTAATATACTCATTATGACCATCAATATATAGTCCCGAATAATATAAAATCGAGTTCTATTATAACATCGTGTAATATGCATGGAACACATATATCACACAGATATTATAACGCTTTGATTCTATATTACACAAGAAACAATATTTCTAAAATCACTTATAAATCATAAAGTAAAAAGCTCAGAACCATCCACTAAAAAAAATTTACTTGGGGTAGTAAATATTAACTTTCCACTGGAGATTTTTACATATCCAGATAATATGAGCTTTTTTAATTTTTTCAATAACACATAATTTATATCATTCCTATCAGTGTAAAATTAATAATAAAAAACTAACAAGATTGTAGAAAAACACTAAAAAAATAGTTCACCATTTTCAATTTCGATAATCTTTGCATAAATAAATGTTGCATTTCAAACATAATGTGCTGGATTTTCAGATGTGTGTATTATCATAACGCAATATTTCAGAAATAATTTGGATTAAAATATTAGATAATAAATATTAACTTGTTAACACTTGGGAGAAATTATATTCTTTTAATAGGAAAGGGTTGAGGTGGTTTAAGCTAAGCTTGATCTCGAAAACTGAGTTTTTCAATGAAATTTTTGAAGATTTCATTTGTATAGAAAATCAGGTTTATAAAAATGAATTATGGAAATCAAATTCAATAATTCGATTAATGCAAATCTCATGTGAGATTGAAGACACAAAAATTATTGAAGATGGCTTAAAAATTATACTCAATTTATCAAAATTTCAAGAAGGTGGAAGTTTAGTTGATTCTTATGAATCTGAAAGTTATTCTGTTAATGAATTAATTGAGCCTGAAAAAAAAATACTAGAATCAATTTTAAAAGCAGAATTTATTTAAATTCTTTTTCAAACTCCCAAATCGAATCTTGAATTGTATGAATATTCTTTATTACTTTTCCAGAAGTTTTTGATTCCATTTCTGGAGCATCAAACATGGATTTTCCTACAGCTAAAGCTCTGTTTTTTGTTTCTTCTCTAATTTGTACGATATCTCCCTCTTTAATTGATGAATCTATTTTAGTTATTCCAGGACGCATTACATCTGCCCCATTAGCAACATGACGAACGGCCCCAAAATCTACAATAATAGTTTTCAATTCTACTCTGTTGTTTAAAAGCAAGGTTAATACAGGGGTATATCCATCCTTAGATTTCCAGAGTTTTAGTTCATTATTTACTACATATAAAGTGTCTCCAGATTCAGTTTGAATTAACTCTACGTTAGATTTTCTTGGAAATATTTGATCAATAAACTTTTGATCATATTGCTTTAAAATTTCGGTCTTCAGAGGTTTTAATTCGGATTTCCTAATAAAATGACGATGCTTAATTTTCATATTTCAAATTACAATTAATTTTTCTGACATAAAAATCTTTTAATTATTTATAATTACTTCAGAAAAAGATTAAAATTGCTTCTTGTTTACAAGGATAAAGTCGACTCATACATTAAAAGCCCATTCACCCTTCCGCATTATTGGTTCGACTGTTCCATCTTCTAATACACCATTAACATTCATTTCACCTGAACCAATCATAAAATCTGCATGAATACCACTAATATTTCCCCCTACGGCCAAAATTTCATCATCAGACATTTTTTCACCATCTTTCATACAGAATCTTAAACATTGACCAAGAGCAAGATGACATGAGGCATTTTCGTCAAGAAGAACATTGTAAAAAATCAATCCTGATTGGGATATAGATGAACTATGAGGAACAAGTGCAACTTCACCTAATCGGCTTGCACCCATATCTTTTTTAAGTTTCTCATGCAGAATTTCTTCACCTTTCTTAGCAGTTGCCTTAATAACCCTACCCTCAGAGAAAGTTAAGCTAAAATCCTCAATCATAACTTCAGCAGCACGAGGCTTGGTTGCCCTAACAATACCATCCACTTTATCTTTATGGGGGATTGTACATATTTCTTCAGATGGGAAATTAGCAAGGAAACTGATCCCATTCTGAGTAGTTACATGGGCACTCTGCCATATATGCCCTAAAGGTAAACCTATTGTCAGATCCGTTCCAGGAGCAACAAATTTCAATGCAATATATTGTTTTTGATTTAAATAATTGCTCCTAGCAACAAGTTGCTTGATATGTTCCCGCCAAGCTGAAACTGGATCTTTTTGCTTCACACGGCAGATGTCGAAGATAATATCCCACAATTTTTCTTTTCTATCGTTTTGAGGCATATCAGGTAAGACTTTATCCGCCCATCGATCAAGGGCGGGGGTAATAAGAGTACAATTCATCATCTTCTTATGTCGTAGATCCATTAAAGGTTTATAGTACTTCCAACAAGCATCCAAGAATTTACTAGTTCGTTTCGTATCATGCCGATTTAGTAAATTGGGATTCTCAGAAGCTATCATTATGATAGCATCACCAGCTTTAGCAATTTTAATTGCTTCATCAGAACGCCAGCTTGGAAATTCTTCAAAAGAATCTTGGGTGGCATGCCGAAATCGAATATGATGCAATTGTTCATCTTCCCACATGACATCAACAAATCTGGCTCCAATTTGATAAGCTTTAGCCGTTATTAACCGTATTAAAGGTGCTAATTCAATAGGAGTACCGTAAAGAGGAGGTCCGGGAGCACCAATCAACAGCCGTTGACCAGGTTGTAAATTAAGACCAACTTCTACAATTACTTCAGCATATTTTTCTAAATTTTTTTCAAATTCCGAAGGCATTGGATTTATCTTTATAAATGCATTTTTTTTTACAAATTAAATTTATGATTTTTTTCAATAAAAACTTTTTAATTTTTTAAAATTATCATATTAGAAAGAAAGAGCACAAAATTTCTTTCTACGGTTTTAGGGATATTATTTGAAAAGGTTAAAAAGCTTAGATAGTTTTCGCGGATTTATAATTATTGTAATGCTTTGGATACATTTATATGATTGGTGGGTAATAGATTATGATTCTTGGTAAATAAAATTGAGAATAGAAAAGAAATAAATTAATAATTTAAAAGTACTAACTGATCTTAAATCAGACAATTAAGTAGATAATATAGTGAAAGTCTATACCTCTGCTGTGGTAATTATTCCTCCAGAAGGAAAATGGGAGCCCATCCAAGAAATCCGCAAAATATACGACCGTCAAATCAATAGATGGATGCCCCATATAACATTATTATATCCATTTAGACCTGAAAATGAATATTCCAGACTTGAAAAAGAATTTTCTGAAAAGTGTAAGCAGATTAAACCTTCTGAGATTTCTTTAAAAAAATTTAAATATTTTCCTCATGGAAAAGAGAGATATACAATTTGGCTTGATCCAGAACCAAATGATTTAATAATAAACGTTCAAGCAGAACTCCTCAAAATTGTTCCAGACTGTAATGATGTGAATAAATTCAAAAAAGGATTTACACCTCATTTAAGCGTTGGGCAGATTATAGGGAATGATAAATTAAATGAAGTAATAAACCATTTGCAGAAAAATTGGAACCATATTGAATTCTTTCTAAACCACATTTATTTTATCTCACGTGGAGATAGTAAAATATCAAAATTCGAAATAATAAAACAGTTTTCTTTACAGGAATAAATATTAATAAATGATGACATCATTTCCCTTTTTGGATGTCTAAATTGAGAATTTCAAAAACTAACCTATTTCGAATAATATTAATCTGTACTGGGATTTTGTTTCTTATATTATCATATCTTTGTTTTATATATGTAATTC
>CAYSZJ010000112.1:0-15034 GCA_964435435.1 uncultured archaeon | reverse complement strand
TCGCAGCATTTTTTTCCATTGCAAGAATTAAAGCTTGACAAATATCTTTAACATTCACAAAATCTCTAGTTTGTTGCCCATCTTCAAATATAATTGGAGGTTTTCCACTAAGTAATCTCGCACCAAATATCGCGCAAACTCCAGTATAGGGATTTGATAATGCTTGTCTTGATCCATATACTAAGAAAAATCTTAATATAGTTGTATTAATTCCATATGTTTCACCAATTAATAAACTAGTCTGTTCTTGTGCTTGTTTAGTTAATGCATAAATAGAACTAGGATCAAATGGAGTTGTTTCATCAGTTAATAGTGGATTAACTTTCTTTCTACATTTAGGACAAGAAATCTCCCAATCTTTAGTTCTCAATTGATCTGTGGTTCTTAATTTAGGAAATACAATTCCGCATTCTTCACATATATATTTACCTTCTCCATATACGGTATTAGATGAAGCTATAATAAGTTTTTCGACATCATGTTCGCTATTAGCAATAATATTTAACAAGTTTCCTGTACCTAGAACATTATTTTCTATATAATCTCTAACTTGATACATTGATTGTCCAACGCCAACTTTTGCTGCGAGGTGAAAGATAATATCATTTCTTTTAATTAAATCTTCTAATTTATTATAATCTATAATGGAACTATGAATAAATTCTGCTTTTTTATTAAAGTAATTTGGTGGTTTAGATCTCTTACCATGAACTTGCTCTTCTAATGAATCTATAACAGTAACCTCATGTTCCTTCTCTTCTATTAATTTATCAACTAAATGAGATCCTATAAATCCAGCTCCACCAGTAATTAATATTTTTTTTTTCATTACATTTACTTGAGAAAATTCGCTTGATTATATAATCAGATCTTAATAATTTTTAAATTAAAAAATTGATGTAATTTTAGAAAATTATCATTAAAAATTTAAACGTTTTCTAATTAACAATTAATTAAAGCATAATTAATTATGGATTTTATCTAAGAATTTCAATTATATACTTCATAGAAGCATGATTATTCGATCAAAAGCACCGTTTCGTGTAAGTTTTGGAGGAGGAGGTACAGATATGCCTCCTTATTGTATAGAGCATGGAGGTTGTGTTATTAACACTACAATAGATCGTCATGTTTATATTTCTTTAGAACCTAGAGACGATAAAAAAGTATATATATATTCAATGAATAATAACAAAGATTTCACTTTTAATATTGGTGATAATAATTATAACACTGATTTTGAATTATTTAAAGGTGTGATAAATTTCTTAGAGATAAAAGATGGTTTTAATATCACGGTATATTCCGAATTACCTGCAGGATCAGGAATGGGGGGCTCATCGTCTCTATCCGTAGCTTTATTAGGGGCATTTAATTATTATTATAATTTAGATCTTTCCAAACATGAAATTGCACAAAAAGCATATGATATTGAAAGAATAGAATTGAAACAAAAAGGAGGGTATCAAGATCAATTTGCTGCTGCGTATGGTGGCTTTAACTTTATTGAATTCTCAGAGATTGTAAAAATAAGACCCTTAATAACAAGTGAAGAAATGGTAAATGAATTACATTTTCGTTTAATTTTATGTTTTGTTGGAGGATCTCACTTTTCTTCTGCCATTCAAGATGAAGTCTTAAAGGGTTATAGAATAGAGAAGAAATCTTACATGGAATCTATGCAAGATTTAAAAGATATTGCCCATGACATGAAAAATATTATTGAATCTAATGATATATTTCATTTGAATGATTTTGGAGAACTATTACATAAGGGATGGTTAACTAAAAAGAGTTTAAGCTCTAAAATTTCAAATAAGAATATCGAGAATTTTTATTTAACTTCAAGAAAGTTTGGAGTTCTTGGAGGAAAATTACTTGGTGCTGGAGGAGGTGGGCATTTATTATTATTTTCTGATCCACGTAAAAAAAATAAAGTTATTCAGGAATTAGAAAAAATTGGTGGAAAAATTGTAAATTTTCATTTTAATCCAAAAGGATCTGAAGTATGGGAAATAAAGAAATAAATTATATTTAAAAAATTAAAAATAATGGGGAATATAGTGGAAAATGAAATAATTGCAATATTGGATGAAAGTATAAAAATTAAAGAAGAAATTAAGACATTAGTGCCTATAATTATAAAAATTTCTGAAGAAATAATAAGAGCATATAAGAACAAAAAAAAAGTTGTTCTTTTTGGTAATGGTGGGAGTGCTGCTGATGCTCAACACATTGCAGCTGAATTTGTAGGAAAATTCTATAAAGAGCGTGAATCACTTCCTTCACTTGCTTTTAATACTAACACTTCCTCACTTACAGCTACTGCAAATGATTTTGGTTATGATTTGATTTTTGAGAGACAAGTTTCTGCATTTGTTGATAAAGGTGACATTGCAATCGGTATTAGTACATCAGGAAACTCTCCTAATGTAATTAAAGGTATAAATAAAGCTAAAGAAAAGGGAGCAATAACAGTTGGATTTACTTGTTATAAGGAAAACCAACTTGAAAAAATAGTTGATTATTGTTTGAAAATTCCTTCGACAGATACTCCAAGAATTCAGGAAGGACATATAACTGTGGGACATATCATTTGTTATTTAGTAGAAAAAGAACTTTTTGGATAATGTTTATAAATGAAAAAAATTGCTGTATCTATTCATGCAAAAGAGAATTTTAATCCCAAAATCATTAAGGGATTAAAAAATTTAGATTTTATTCACGTTGATGTAATGGATGGAAAATTTGTAAATAATATGAATAATAATTTAGGCGTTTTTAGAGTTTTAAAAAAACATTATAGAATACCGATAATAGCCCATTTAATGGTTAAAGATACTTATGATTATATTAATAAAATTATTGAAGATATTGATTATTTTGTGTTTCATTTAGAAAATGACGAAGATAAAATAAATCTCATTGAAATGATAAGAGATAACTCAAAAAAAGTTGGAATTGCCATAAATCCTGATACAAAGATTTCTGAAGTAATTACATATTTAGATAAAATTGATATAGTACTTATAATGTCTGTATACCCCGGTTGGTCTGGTCAGAATTTTATTCCAGAAACTGTAGAAAAAATAAATCAATTAGCAGAGTATAAGAAAATTCATGATTTTGAAATTGATGTGGATGGTGGAGTAAACCTTGAAAATGCAAAGGAATTAAAAAATGCTGATATTTTAAGTAGTGCAAGCACAATTCTTAATGCAGATGATCCTAATTTAATAATTCAATTGCTTAAAAACTCTGATTGTTATGAAAAGTAAAAGATGTGCTATTTTTTTAGACAGAGATGGCGTTATTAATAAAGAAATAAACTATTTATCTAATCCAGATGATTTTGAATTTATTTCAGGTTCGATAAAAGCATTAAGATTACTTAAAGAAAAGAATTTTCTTTTAATAATAATAACAAACCAAGCAGGGATAGCTCGTGGTTATTTTACAGAACAAGTCCTTAACGAGATTCATGAAAAAATGATAAAGCTCTTGGATAAAAACGGGATTGCCTTAGATGATATTTATTATTGTCCTCACCACCCAGAGTTTACAGGAATATGTGATTGCAGAAAACCTAAACCAGGGATGATTTTAAAAGCACAACAGAAATATAATATAGATTTATCGAATTCTTTTATGGTTGGGGATACTCTTAATGATATAAAAACTGGTTTCGCTGCCAAGTGTAAAACCGTTTTAGTTTTAACTGGCTATGGAAGGGATGAGTGTAAGAAAATTGAGTCTATTAAGCCAGATTTTATTTATGAAAATTTGTTAGAATTTGCTAAAAATTTATAATTAGATTAATAATTATCAACTATTAAAAAGAATGTGATTTAGTGAAAAAATAATGAAATTTTTTATCGATACAGCAAATATAGAGCAAATAAAAGAAATGCAAGAATTAGGTGTAATTGATGGAGTAACAACTAATCCCACCTTACTTGCAAGAGAAGGTGCTGATCCTATTGAACAATTGAAAAAAATATGTGAAATTGTGGATGGTCCTGTTAGTGCTGAAGTTATTGGATTAACAACTGAAGAAATGATAAAAGAAGCAAGGGAATTAGCAAAATTAGCTAAAAATATCGTCATTAAAATTCCAATGATAAAAGAGGGAATAAAAGCAGTAAAAATCCTTGAACCCGAGGAAATAAAAACCAATGTAACTCTTGTATTTTCTCAAAATCAAGTTCTTATCGCAGCTAAAGCTGGAGCTTCTTACATTAGTCCTTTTATTGGAAGATTAATGGATAATAGTCAGAATGAAATAGAGATGCTTAAAGAATGTATGACCATTTTAAATGCATATAATTTTAAATCTGAATTAATTGTTGCTAGTGTAAGAAATTCTCGACATGTTATAGAATCAGCTAAAATTGGAGCTCATATTGCTACGATTCCATTTTCAGTACTTGAAAAAATGTTTAAACATCCGAACACTGATGCAGGTCTAGAATCGTTTTTAAAAGATTGGGATAAATTACAAAAAGAATTAAAAAAATGAAATTGCTATAATGTCTACTGTTGAAGAAATTAATAAATGGAAGAAACAGAAAATTTTAATTATAGGAGAAGCATTAGTTGATAAATATATTTTAGGTAATGCAGATAGAATTTCACCTGATGCTCCAATTCCAAATATAAAAATAGATAATAGTGAAACATACATAGGGGCAATAGGATTAGTTCTGCAATATATCCAGTCTCTAGGGGGAATTCCTGAAGTTTGTACTATTATAGGAAATGATTTTGAAGGAGATTATTTTTTGAAAAAAATTAAAGAATTAAATCTTGATTATTCAGGTATCCTTGTAGAAGAAACTATAAATACTCCTCAAATAACGCGTATTAAAGCGATGAATCAACACGTACTACGCCTAGAAACAGATTATAATATTGATATCTCAGAATCAATTATTGAAAAATTTATTAAGATTATAGACACACGATCTCAAGATGTAGGTTCTATATTAATATTAAATTATGGAATAGGAGGTTTCTTTGAAGATCATTTTATCCAAAGATTACTAAATAAATTAAAAAGAAAATATGAAGACATTCCGATTATCGCTCGTCCTACTACATCTAATTATTATCTTTATGAAGGAATAGAATTAATAAAAATGAATCTTCAAAAAGCATTACAAACTTTTTCTATTGATTGCTGTAATGAGACTAGTGTCTCAATAGCAGGAAAAAGAATATTAAATTCATCAAATTGTAAAAATGTTTTACTAAACTATTTAGAAACTGAATCATACTTATTTTCGAAAAATCGTGAAAGAGCAGAGAAAATTCTTCCAATCTTACAGCAACCTGCTAGGAGTTATGTGGCTGTTGGAAGTGTAATAATGGCTGTCTTAGGTTTGTCGTTAGCCTCAAATATAAAAGTATTAGACGCTGTAAAAATTGCATTACATGCTGCTGCGCTCACAGCTACATTACCTCCAGTTGAATTTTATCAAACAGAAAGACTATGTAAATATATCTTAGCCAAATCAAATAACTAATCATTTGATTATTTAAAAGAAGAATGATGCTTTCGAAAAGTGAGGAGAGGGAACTCTTATTAGAAATTCTGGAAATTAAAAAAGATATTTTAAATATGATATATCAAGCCCAATCTGGTCATCCAGGTGGCTCTCTTTCTTGTGTCACAATAATATATCTTCTTTATAAAAAAATTTTAAGGTTTGATCTCAAAAATCCCTCATGGGAGGAGAGAGACATATTTATTTTAAGTAAAGGTCATGCGGCTCCTGCATTATATGCTGTTTTGTCTAAAATTGGCTTTATTAGAAGAGAAGAATTATTTTCATTAAGAAAATTTAATTCAATACTACAAGGGCATCCTGTTAAGAATCCAGAGTTAGGTATAGAAGTTTCTACAGGATCTTTAGGAATGGGATTATCTATTGGAGTTGGTTGTGCCCTAGCTGCTAAATTAGATAAAATATCGGAAAAATATATTTATGTTTTATTAGGAGATGGTGAATTAAATGAAGGAGCTATTTGGGAAGCAGCTATGGCGGCAAATCACTATAAGTTAGATAATTTAATTGCTATTGTGGATAGAAATGGATTACAAATTGACGGATCAACAGAAGAAATTATGGCTTTAGAGCCCTTGGCAGAAAAATGGAAGTCTTTCGGTTGGGATGTAATTGAAATTGATGGTTCAAATCTAAATGAACTGATAAAAGGATTTGAAAATTCGAAAAAAATTATAGGGAAACCTAAGGTTATTATCTCTTATTTAATTAAAGGAGCAGATATATCTTTTATGGAACATACCAAAAAATATCATGGTCGGGCTCCTAATAAGGAAGAATATGAAATAGCCCTTAAAGAACTGGAATTTATTGAAAAAGATATAAAAGGAGGTATTTAATGTCAGAACCCTCGCTTAGAGATACTTTTGGAAACTTTTTAGATAATCTCGGAGAAAAAAATAACAAGATTGTAGTTTTAGACGCTGATCTCTCTACTTCTACTCGAACCTCCAAATTTGCCTCTACTTTTCCAGATAGATTCTTTAATATGGGAGTTGCTGAGCAAAATATGGTCGGAACAGCAATGGGGTTATCAATCTCTGGGAAAATACCCGTTGTGAGTGGTTTTTCTATATTTACTATAGGTAGAGCCTGGGAATTTATTCGATTAGTTTGTCATGATAATCTAAACATAAAGATAATAACCACACACGGGGGTTTTGTTGGAGAAGATGGCAGTACTCACAATGCTTTAGAAGATTTGAGTTTAATGGCAACCCTACCAAATTTAACTGTTTTAATCCCCTCTGATAATATCGAACTTATTAAAATATTAGAATTTGCTTTTAATACAAAAGGACCTTTTTATATCAGATTACCGAGAGGTTCTTTTCCAAAAATTCATAATAAAAATTACAATTTTATTCTTGGAAAACCTGATATATTAAAGGAAGGAGATGATATTTGTTTAATAGGAACCGGTTATGGTAGCGTTCTAGCCTTTCAATCTGCCTTAAATATCGAAAAAGAGTTAAATATTTCGATTAAAATAATTAATTTTCCAAGTATTAAACCTATTGATGAAAAAGCTTTAATAGATGAGATAATAAATATTAAAGGAATTATCGTTATAGAAGAACATAATATTTATTGTGGTTTTGGAAGTATAATTGCTAGAATTATTTCTAAACATAATCCAAAAATAATAAAATTTATTGGAATAGACAATTCATTTGGTCAATCAGGAAAAAGAGAAACTTTACTAGATGCATTTAATTTGAATGAAAAAGGAATAATAAAACAAATAAAAAAATTAATTAATTAATTTTTAGTCATATTTTTACATTTACGATTAAATTACTATTTATGTTTGTTGGGTAAATAATCCATTGACTCTAAAGTTTTTAGTATAATTTCTTTACTTTCTTCAACTGTTTGTTTATCAGTTTCAATGATAATATCTGGATCATCAGGTTCTTCAAAAGGATGATCTATTCCTGTAAAGTTTTTAATTATTCCTGCTCGTGCTTTAGCATACATACCTTTAACATCTCTCTGCTCACATACTACTATAGGACATTTTACGTAAATCAAAATGTAATCGCCGATCTCATTCCGAGAATACGCTCTAATCTTATTGTAAGGTGACACGAAGGATGCTAAAACAGCAACGCCATTACGGGTTAACAATTTAGCTACAAATGTTACTCTTTCAATATTCATATTTCTGTCTTCTTCTGTAAATCCTAAATCTTTAGTTAAACTCTTTCGTACTATATCACCATCAAGGCGTTCTACTTTCATTCCTCTGCTTTTTAAATCTTCTGCAACTTCATTTGCAATTACAGTTTTTCCAGAACATGGAAGCCCTGTAAACCATAACGTAAATCCCTTATGTTCCAATCTTTTTTTTCCCTCTTTTAAAATTTTATTATATTTCCTTCCATATCAAAAGGAACATCTAGTCCTAAAATATAAAGAGAAGTGGGTGCGATATCGAGAATATTTTTTACTCCTAGGTTTTTCCCTATTTTCTTTTTTGGATCATAAATAATATATACACCATACCAATCATGAACAGCATCATCAGGACCAGTATCATTCTCATCTAAATACATTGATTCATATCCCACTGTTCCTGAAGATCTCCAATTTAAATCATCAAAATATACCATTAAATCAGGAGCATCTCCTCGAATGATTCCAAATAATTCTTCTGGTTTATAAACCTTAGTATTCATTGGATCTCCGTTGACATCTTTGATGCTTTTTAACTTATTTGCTATTTCATCACGTAATCTTTCAAAATCGTCTTCTTTTATGATACCTTGTGGTTCTCTTCCTTCTACATTTAAAAATATTCGAGCATAATATCCACCCCACCCCCACGCATAAGTATGTTCCCAATCTATATCTGCTTCTCCAATTCTCGTTTTTGGTTTTGGTTTAGTATTAAATTTCAAATAGCCTATATCTTCTAAGACCATATTTACACAAATTAAACCTTTCATTGCTTTAGCACCATGGTCTGATACTATCATTACGATTGTATCATCATCAAATAAATCTAAGAGTTCTCCAATCTTAGTGTCTAAAAAATGATAATATTTCTTCATCTCACCTTCGAATTTATTTTGGTGCTCATACTTTTGATGTTCTCTATCATAATATTTCCAAAATGCATGATGAAATCTATCTAATCCGATAATTACGAATTTGAAATAATTCCATTCTTTATTTTGCATTAAATATTTTACAGTTTTAAAATGAATCTCTGTCATTTTATAAATTTCATTAAGTAAATCCTCTTTCTTATCCACTCTAAAGTTCACATCGAAGATATAATCACCTACATTCTTTAGAATCTCTTCTTTTAATTCTGGAGGATAAGTAAATTCAGAATTACTATCGGGAGTAATAAACCCAGAAACAAGACATCCACTAACTTTTTGAACAGGATATGTTGGCGGTAGACCTAAGACACACGACTTCAAACCTTTTTTAGCTAATATATCCCATACTTTTAGTTCTTTTATATTATATGAGGTTGCGATCCAAAAATCATTATAAGAATTATCTTTTCTATGTCTAAAGCCATATAACCCTAATGTACCTGCTTTTTTTCCAGTTGACATAACCATCCAAGCAGGTATTGTTATTGGAGGATCTGAGCTTCTAAGTTTTCCATAAACTCCTGATTCCATCAATTTTTTAATGTTAGGGCAATCATCTTTGAAATCTTCAAAGAGTGTTCTTGGAGTAGCACAATCCAAGCCAATAACAACCAATTTTTTTTTATTTCTATTCATGATGGAAATCCTTGATTGTAGAGCTGTTGAATTTGATTTTAATTCTTAAAAAAATTATATTACAAATGGATTTTTGTAATTCAAAATAACTTCAGCGACTTCTGGGCGCATAACCTCTGTACTTGGTGGATTTCCCGCCTGCAATGTCAATCTAATCTCTCTTCCTGCAAAATAGTTATGCATTTCAGGAGGATGTGGACAAATTTTATCATTCACAACGGCATTACATTTTTTACACTTCGAAAATGATCTGAACTTAATTGGCTCAATTCCTAAATCTGGGAATTTATCAAAGATATAATGAGCGTCATAAGGACCATAATAATCACCAACTCCAGCATGATCTCTACCAATGATAATGTGGTCACACCCATAATTCTTTCTCGCTATTGCGTGGAAAATTGCTTCCTTAGGACCAGCATATCTCATTTCTGTCTCAAATGTACTTAAGACAACTCTGTTCTTAGGATAATATTCTTTTATTAGTGCTTTATATGATTCAATTATGATTTCATCCAAGAAATCTCCTTTTTTTTTCTTTCCAATTACAGGATTGATAAATAACCCATCTACATATGTTAATCCTGCTTTCTGTACATACTCATGCCCTAAATGAGGAGGATTTCTTGTTTGAAATGCTACTACTCTATCCCAGCCTTTTTCTTTGAACAATACTCTTGTTTCTACTGGCTTTAAATCTAAATCTGGAAAAGTTGGTTTAGGCTCATTGATTAAAAAAATCTCTCCACCTATGAGTTTTTCTTTATAATTAAAAACCCTATATACTCCTGGATGCTTATGATCTAATGTTCCATAAGTTTTTTCAGCATATTCTTTCTTATCGTAATCATAAATTGTTTCTACATTCATTAATGCCATAGGATTTCCATTATTAGTGGTAAGAATTATTTTAGCATCAACATCTATATTTTTAATTTCCTCTTTAGAGACATCCAACGTAATTGGAAATGGCCAAGCAATATTATTCTCTAAATACATAGTATCTAAAACATAATGATAATCATTTTCATTCATAAATCCTTCTAATGGACTAAATACTCCAAAAGAGATGTTTTTAATTACCTTAAGTGTCTCAGCTCTAATTTGAATTTTCTCAAATTCGTTATTTTCTCTTTCTATTCTTTCTTTTTCAATTCTGGGCAATTGCTTATTAACTAATGTTCCACCATGTGGTTTTATCATTTAATTTCAAAACCCCTTTTAAATTATAATACTTTTGTAAAATATTTCAATGATTAGTCAATATATCCCAAATCTCTTAATCGTTGTTTAACCTTTTCCTCTTCTTCTTTAGTAAAAGCTTGTTTTGAGCGCTCTTCTTCTTCAATCGAAGAAAGAACTTGCCTCAATACATAAGTTACATAACTTGAAACACTAGCAAAACCAGTACCCCTCATTCTTTCTTTAATCTTTTCAGCTAAAGGTTTAGGAATTGAGACTGTTGTATATTCTACTTTGTATTCATCTTCAGACATAAAAAAATACCATATTAATATATTGATCACTAGTAGTTCTACATTATATTTAATGCTATATAATTATGAATAATTAAAATAAATTATATTAATAAATAATGATGTTTTTTAGTTAATCTCTCTTAATATACTTAAATTTATTATTTTAAAACAGAAATGCTTATTTTAGTATATGAAAATTTGTATACTCGCATCTGAATTTTATCCTATATATGGGGGAATCGGTAGATTTTTCACTGATATGTGTAAAACATTTAGGGATAAGAAAGAAAAACTCTTTATCTTTAATAGGACTTATAGAGGAAAAAACATATTCGATATTTTAGAGTATACGAAGATTTTTAATTTGAGAGATTTACTGGCATTATTTAAAAAGCGACAGTGTATTTTATATTTTTTAAATTCAATATGGAAGATACTTACTGCTAAAAAATTAAAACTCTATTTCAAGTTAAATATGTTAATGTATCTTTTCATAAAACCAAAAGTATTAATAAGTCTGTTGAAAAATATTGTTATAAATTTCTCTAATTATATTATGATACAATTCATTTACTTTTAAAACTGATTCCTTAGAATATTCTAATATATTATAATATTTGTTTAACTCCTTTTAAAAATATTTGTAAAGACTTCTATGTTAAAATCTCGTGATGTTTTACATCAAAAATCTAACACTTCAATTGAAAAAAATATTAATGGTATGGTATTGTTATTATATATACATTCATAACCAAGCAGCTAATTTTTAATAAAAACGATAATTACAAAACTAACAAAGAAATTTATTCTTTTAATATTAAAAATTGAATAGATGTTGTTAATATATGAAGATTTGTTTACTAGCATCTGAATTTTATCCTTTCTACGGAGGAATTGGAAAGCATTTCACAGATATGTGTAAAGCATTTAAGGTTAAGAAAGAACAACTTTTTATCTTTAATGGAAGTTATAGCGGAAAAAACATATTCAATCTTTTAGATACTACTAAGAATTATAATTTGAGAGATTTATTAGTCTTATTTAAAAAACGAGAATATTTTTTCTATTTTTTACTTTCAATATGGAAGATGCTTACTGCTAAAAAATTAAAAATCTATTTCAAGTTAAATATGTTATTGTATCTTTTCATAAAACCAAAAGTATTAATAAAACTTGTGAAAAATCTATCATTGATTCACCCATTATTAAAAAAAATAAATCCAGATTTAATTTATGGAAGCACATGTGATACTGTCGTAATGCCATTAGGAATCGTATTATCAAGGCTAATGATGAAAAAATTCATTTGTAGCGCTCACGGCACTGATTTCTTAGTCCGTACTCGTTATTCATTAAAGACTTATTACTTAAAAGCTATTGATAAAATAATTGTAAGTAGTAATAAAACTAAAGAACTGATAAAGAAGATTAATCATTTAAATGATCAACAATTAATAATAATTCCTTATGGTCTTTATCTTCAAGATTATGAAATTAAACAAGATATTTCGCAAGTTGAAAATGAATTGCACATAGACAATAAAGACTTTATTTTAATTAGTGTTGGACGTCATGCTCCCAGAAAAAATTTTCAATTAGTTATACAAGCAATGAAAATTCTGAAAAAAACTCATCCCTATGCAAATTTTAAATATTTCTTAATAGGAAGTGGACCAGATACCGAAAAATTAAAAAACTTGACAAAGAATCTTGGATTAATAAAAGAAGTATCATTTCTTGGTTCAATTAACGATATCATGAAGAATAAATATTTGAAAGTTTCTGATGTTTTTATAATGCCTTCCATTGCAACAAAAAAATCTATTGAAGGATTTGGTATCGTTTACCTAGAAGCTAATTTCTATAAATTGCCAGTGATAGGTACTATTTCTGGGGGAATAATCGAAGCTATTGAAGATCATAAATCTGGATTATTAATTGAACCAAATGATTTAAATGGTTTGGTAAACGCAATTGTTTATTTATTTGAAAATGAAGAAGAAAGGAAAAGAATGGGAGAATATGGACACAATAGAGTAATTAACAAGTATAATTGGAAATTTCTAGTGAACGATTTTATTAGAGTTTTTGAGAATGTTATAAAATAATGACCCAAGTTGTTCAGAAGAAATAATAAGAACTTTCTTATTTTGTAAGTTTCTTATGATGTAAGTTTATAAAGGGATCTACTGGTTCTTGTTTTGCCAATAAACTTAGCTTTGTTTAAGCATGAATTCTCAAGTACAAAATTTACAAACTATTCTGGTGTGTAATTAAGATAAAAATTTGTATTTCGAAATTTTCTAGGATTATGAACTCCAAAAATTAATTCTTTAACTTTGAGTCTTTTTAAGAATTTAATTAAATCTAAATAGGTATCTTCTCTCTTTAAAAAATTATATTAAAAAATTTTTTTTTTCCAATTAGAATGTATTACAAGAGCATAACTTAATGGCAATTTTTGTGGACACTTCATATCTTTTTCTATTGCATTAAATGATAATTTATTATATTCATGAGTTTTTTTAATACGCATATCTCCTAGTCTATTTCTTCTTGGTTCAGTAATATACTTATAATGTAAATAATTACAATATTTCCCGCCAAGATTAAATAAGATTGAGTATGAAAAATCTTTAAATAATCTTATAATCTTTGAAACCGTTCTTGGCGTATATTGTCTTACGCCATGAAAAGGCATGAGTGATAGGGAAGCCTTTGATGGGAATACGTGAATTTGAATGAAATGCCTTCTTGATGAGGAAATATAATCGCTTATTTGCTTAAAAAAAGATAAATCTTCCTCGAAATGTTCAATAGCAGCGTGTGTAATAAAAAAATTTGTTTCATGTGGAATTAAATCAGTGAAATCTTTACCATCGAATTTAAAGAATTGAAAGAAAGAATACTTCTTTTTTAATCTTATCCAATTATCATTCCCTTTAATATCTAACCCTACATATCTATTAATATTATTCATACTAAAATCAACAAATTTATGTCCATAATCCCCTGAACCACATCCTATATCTAAAATATTTATTTCATTCAATTCTCTCTTTATTAAATTCCATGGCAAATTAATCCAAAATAAATCAGAAATTTTTCTACTGGGAGAATATGTAATATTACACTTATGCCAATTTTTCTTTAAATTATTCTCTTTGAAATTACGAATCTCTAGACTTTTATCAATTTTGTAATATGGTAATAAATTATTTAGCATATTTAACAAGAAATAAAGAATCTTTAATAGAGTATTTAATCCTCTATCAGCATTAAGAATATGGATTGATGTAGTTTTGTTCGATTTTGAAAATTTTGAAAAAAAGTTTAACTCCAATCTTTGTCCAAAACGGTTGAACAAATTTTTAAAGATAATCATGATAAGATACAATAATATAAATTCTTAAGTTACTGAGTTATTAATTTTTTTTAAATTTTTAATCAAATGAGAAGATAAAAAGTTTCGACAAATTTTTAATTATCTACTTTTAGAACCGACATTTTTCTCTTATTGTTTTATTTAGTGGTGTCCTATAGAAATAAATGCATTTAAAAGTGATAAAAGAAACACATCCATCTATACGCATTAAATATTACTTAATAGGAAGTGGATCAGAAACCGAAAAATTGAAAAATATGACAAAGGATCTAAGTTTAAGAAATGAAGTTATATTTCTTGGTGCTATTAACGATACCATGAAGAAAAAATATTTAAAAGCTTCAGATATTTTTATAATGCCATCTATTGCAACAAAAGAGTCTATTGAAGGGTTTGGACTTGTTTTCCTTGAAGCTAATTTTTATAAACTACCAGTGATTGGGGCTATTTCTGGTGGAATAACTGAAGCTATTGAGAATTATAAATCCGGATTATTAATCAAACCAAATGATTTAAATGGCTTAATAAACACAATTGTTTATTTATATGAAAATGAAGAAGAAAGAAAAAGAATGGGAGAATATGGACATAAAAGAGTAATTAACAAGTATAATTGGAAATTTTTAGCGAATGATTATATAAGAGTTTTTGAGAATGTAATTAAAGAATGAATGAAGATAAATCTCTTTTAATGAAGTATAAATTATAATATGTTAAGATTTTTTTAAAATTAAGAATTTTATAAATTCCTAAGTAAATAATTTTTTAAGATAAGTGCGTAAATTGTTAATCATATGATTTTAATAAAATTGTTTTATAAATTATTCATAAAATAAGAACAATGCGGAAATTTAT